>JACQXT010000011.1 GCA_016208665.1 Chitinivibrionia bacterium
GGCGCCGCGCTCGATGTTGACAGGGAACAGGAGTATGAGAGCATCAAAGCGCGATTCAGCGAGTGGATGAACTATCAAAAGCAAAAGGCCGCAGAGGTGGCAGGTCGCGGCAGTTCCCTGTAATTTCCTCAGAAACTCGCGCTCATGGACTCCCGCATATGCAAAACAGAATGAGGATTGTGTTGGTCGGTATTCTCATCACGGCCTTAACGGCGCTTGCGCCAAGACCGGCGGGGTCACAGGAGAAAGAATCGGCGGCGCAAGGCGAAGGATGCTTTGGCTGCCACAAAGGAATTGAGACGATCAATCAAAAGATGGCGGCCGCATGGGGAGCCGACAAAAGGTGTGAGGTTTGCCATTCCGGCCAGCCTTCCGCGGCAACCGAACTCGAGGCGCATACGGGGCTGATCGCGAACCCATCAGACCTGCGGGTTATAGACCGAACCTGCGGAAAATGTCACAGTGATTACGGAGAACTGGCGAAGGTCAAGGTGCAGGGCATTGAAAATCATGTCGGGAGAGTAATGCGTTCGCTAATGGCTACCGTAGCCAGCGAGATCGCGGGAACGCGGTATCTCTGGAATGCGCAGGAGACGAGAAGCGCTATCTACGGGGTTCGCGCTGCTTCAGACCTGGACCGTGAACAGCCCGAGGGAGCAGTCCAACGACTCTCCGAGTTGCCTCCGTCTCAGAACTCGGATGCCGATAGCCTGCTCCGTGGCGCGTGCCTCCGATGCCATCTCTGGACCGAAGACAAGACAACGCCAGGAGTATTCCGGCCGGCCGGTTGTGCCGCGTGCCATGTCCTCTATGGAGAAGATGGCGCAAGCAAGAGCGGCGACCCGACCGTGCCGAAGGATGAGCCCGGACATCCGCTGCGACACGAGATTACTACACGCATCCCCGATTCGCAGTGTATGTTATGCCACAATGATGGGGGTGCGCGGATAGGGCTCAGTTACGTCGGCCTCACGGTGACGGATCCTCAACTTACCCGGCGGCCCGCGGATGCGAGCGAAAAGACGGCATATGGGGCGCGCGTCATGCACGTGAAGCCGGATGTACACTTCCGTCGCGGCATCGGTTGTATCGACTGCCACGACTCCGTTGACCTTCATGGGGATGGGAACATATATTCGCATCAGGAATATCAGGTGGGAATACGGTGCGAAAGCTGCCATGGTGGCCCATCGAAGAGACCCGCGTTCCGGACAGAACGCGGAGACCCGCTCCGTAACGTGGTTGTGATGGGCGCGAAACCCTATCTGCGCACGAAGATTCTTGAAGAGGAACACATTATTCCCGTGCTTCACACATCGGCTGGAGAATCGCCGGAACCGGCTCCGATTTGGCACGATGGCCACGAGAAGTTGGAATGTTATGCTTGTCACAGCGCCAGTATGCCTCAGTGCTTCGGGTGTCATATGGTGCGCGACGACAGCAGAATGAGCCCGGTCGATTGGGCGGCGGGCGTCGGAGAGGGCGAGCCCCCCGATGGAGAGCCTCCAAAGAGTTCACTCGGGGGATGGAGCGGTCAGTCTCTGTATCAGGAGTGGGACAACCCCGTTCTTGGGGTGAACCGGAGAGGTAGGGCGTCTCCTTTCATTCCGGGTGGACAAGCGATATTGACCCATCTCGATCTTGCTGGAGATAGAGTCGGGCCGGACCATACATTCACCACCTCGGCCGGTCTTTATGGATTCTCGATGAGCCCGGTGCAGCCCCATAACATAAGTTCTGAGTCAAGAACCTGTTCGTCATGCCATTCAAGTAAGAAAACTATGGGACTGGGAACCGAGTTTGCCGATCTCAAACGGCTTGGCATAGGACTCAATTTCCCGCCGGACAGGCTTGTGAATGAAGACGGGGGACGCATACAAGATTCCGGCCATGAGGGTGTCCGGCCGTTTAACGGCGAGGAGTTGGCCACTCTTCTTAGGACCGATTTTTGCATACTGTGCCACGAGAGATCTTCGGAGACCCGCCAATGGCGGTTTGCGCCCGGGTCACTGAAAGAAGCTGACAGACTACCCAAAGAAGCAATTCAGAAAGCGTTTCAGGCAGGAAAGGAATAAATGCGGTTTGCCATAATATCCGACATACATTCGAATCTTCATGCCCTTACGGCGGTTCTCGAAGAAGTAGACAGGCTGAAACCCGACTCTATATTTTCGCTGGGAGACCTCGTCGGTTATAACGCCTTCCCCAGCGAGGTGCTTGATGTCCTATTTCAAAACAAAATCACTTCCATAATGGGCAATCACGACATCGTATGCTGCGGCCTCGAGAATCCCATATGGTTTAATGCTGTGGCGCGCGAGGCTTCGTTGTGGACACGCAAAAGGCTGTCGGAGGAAAAAAAGAGATACCTCTGCAAGCTCCCGAATGAGAAGGCCATACACGACAGGATCTACGCCGTGCACGGAAGCCCCATGTCGCGGGATGATTACATAATGGATTTGATGGACGCCTTGAATTGTTTCCAGCATTTGCCCGACAAATCGATCCGTATATGTCTATACGGCCACACGCACCTGCCGGCAATTTACAGCGATCAGGGTCCCTCACACGACACCGCGCATGCGGGAAAGCACCTTCTTGCCACGCGAAACCGGTATTTCATCAATCCGGGTTCCGTGGGTCAGCCGCGCGATGGCGACAATCGCGCCTCCGGTTGCCTGGTCGACGATGGCGAGGATGGACGGATCGAATATGATGTTACAGCAGCCATGAAATCCGTGTTGAAGGCCGGACTACCTCATTTCCTGGCGGAAAGGCTCCAAGTGGGGGCATAAGGAACTGGTTTCCCTTAATTCGGGGACATGATGTCCCGCCAAAGGCGGGATGTCCCGGAATTGCGGGACAGTTTAGCGTGGTTGAAACTCTTTGGCGCGGATAAATTTACGGCAGTCGCCTACCCTTGTTGAACAGGGTTATCTTTCATGCTATAATTAAACGTAAGAATATCCTTGCGCGACTGAACCGCGCGGCCAACCGTAGGGAGATGAAGAGCCGATGCGGCCTCCCAAACTCAGATTGGGGCTACGTTTCAAGATTACCGCCTATATTTCTCTAGTCGTAATATTCACGGCTTCAGTGCTCGGCTGGTTCCTGGTTCGAAGACAGGCTCAGGAAATATCAGGCCATCTCAAGGAGAAAGGGGCGGTCTTGGCGCGAAATATCGCGTCCGCCAGCGAATACGGCATGCTGACTGGCAACCGGGCTGTCTTCGAGGTTGTCATTGCGGGCCTCAAGAAAGAGAAAGACGTCGCGTACTGTATCATAGAGAATAATCGAGGCGAGATACTGGCCCGCACACCGACGCTGCCACACAATATTTCCGGAATATCCGAGGCCGCAGCCTATGAAGTAGCTGAACGCGCGCTCACTGGCGACAGGCTGCTCATACAGTCGTTCACCGAAGACGAGACGAGAACGCCGGTCTACGATATCGCCGCACCCATCACGACGCAAAAAATGAGCACGTCGCTCTCAGGCGAAGAAGTCGTCCTGGGCATGACTGATGAGTCCGTCGCGAGGGGCGTCACCGAAAAGATCGGGGTGGCGCGGATCGGCATATCGCTTGCCGCGATGAACGAGCAAATCAGCCGGGCCGGCCGCACAATTACAAACGTGACAGTGATCGTTGTTCTCCTATCCATTGGCATAACTGTATTCCTGGTGCGCGTGATCGTTGATCCGGTTCAACAGTTGGTTGCCGCGACGGAGCGAGTGGCGAGCGGGAACCTTGACAAGCCTGTCATGATTACCTCCAACGATGAAATAGGCGAGCTAGGCGCCTCGTTCAACAAGATGACTGAAGACCTGAAACGATACCGCACCGCCCTGGAAGACTACAGCAGAACGCTCGAGCAGAAAGTCGAGGAGCGCACGAAGGCGCTCCGCTTGATTAACGAGGAGTTGCACAGGACGAACGAGCAGTTAGAGGCGGTCAACAGGCTGAAATCGGAGTTTCTGGCCAATATGAGCCACGAGCTGCGCACGCCGCTGAACGCGATCATCGGGTTCTCCGAGATTCTCTCTGACCAGTCGTTCGGGAGTCTCAACGAGAAACAGGTCAAGTATGCGCAAAACGTGGTCATAAGCGGGAAGCATCTGCTGCAACTCATTAACGAAATTCTCGATCTCGCGAAAGTCGAATCGGGCAAGATGGACTTACATCCGGAAACGTTCGTTCTCGCGGACACGCTGGCGGAGATCGTGAGCTTCGCTCGAGGGCTGGCCGCAAAAAAGGAGATAACCATCCGCCAGCGCCTTTCTCCGAAGATCGTAACAGTTACGGCGGACCCCAAGAAATTCAAACAGATTTTCTACAATTTGCTCAGCAACTCGATAAAGTTTACGTCCAATAACGGATGGGTCGAGATATCGACCGATATTGTCGGAGATTTCGAGATATCGGTAAGTGACCAGTTCGTGCTGAGACGCTATGTCGAGTTCTGTGTGAGAGACAACGGAATAGGGATTGACAAGGCCGACCAGGAGCGAATCTTCCAAGAGTTCCAACAAGTGGACGGCTCGCATGCGCGTCAGTACGAGGGCACCGGCCTCGGACTCGCGCTCACCAAGAAGATCGTCGAATTGCACGGCGGCTCCATCTGGGTCGAGAGCGACAAAGGAGAGGGCAGTTCGTTCTATTTCACATTGCCAGTGACGGAAAACGACGTTATCGAACCGGCTCAGCCCCCCC
>JACQXT010000006.1 GCA_016208665.1 Chitinivibrionia bacterium
CCGCGCTGACCCAGTCGATGATCATCTGCCGCGTATGTTCGGCGATATCCCCGGTATGGGAAGTATCCGTAGTCAGCACATGCCAGTCGGCCACCATGAAATAACAGGTATATTCCCGCTGCATCGCAACCCAGTTCTCCAGCGCGCCGGTGTAATTGCCGAGATGCAGCCTGCCGGTGGGCCGGTTTCCGCTGAGGATGATCTTCTTCTTCGTAGCGGTCACGCTGACTCCTCTATTCGGGGAATGAACGATACAGACGGCGAATGCGCCCGATTGTACGCACAGGAACCGCGCAGTGTCAAGCAGTCAAAGAAGCGCCGCGCATCTCATGCGCGGGGGTGGCATGTCTTGTGGACCTCGATGAGGTAACTCGTGTCCACGTTCGTGTAGATCTGCGTTGTGGAGATATCGGCGTGCCCGAGAAGCTCCTGCACATACCGCAGATCCGCTCCTCCCGCGAGCAGATGAGTCGCGAACGAGTGCCGAAGCGAGTGCGGGCTCACCGCATGTTGGATGCCCGCGTTCCGGGCATATATTTTGAGCTTCTTGAAAAAACCGACGCGGGAGAGTCTCCCGCCGCTCTTATTCAGGTACACGAAATTCGAAATGCGCCCTCGCGAGAGAACGGGCCTGCTCTTCACGAGGTAGGCGCGAAGCGCCCGCGCCGCCGGCTTTCCATACGGCACGATCCGCTGTTTCTCTCCTTTTCCCTTCACGGCGAGCAGAGCCTCCTTCTCCAGCAATTCGTCGAAGGTAAGATCGCATAATTCGGAAATCCTCAGGCCCGCCCCGTACGCCATTTCAAGCATGGAAACGTCCCTCAATCCGGTTGGGCCGTTGATGTCGGGCGCCCGGAGAAGCCTCTCTATTTGTTCAACCGTGAGCACGTGCGGAACCGGCCGCCGCACCGCCGGCCTCAGGTCGGCCGTTTCCAGGATGCGGCCGGTAAACCCTTCGCGGTGCAGAAATGCATGAAACTGCCGAATAGCGGACAACGCCCGCGCCCTGCTGCTTGCCTTATGCATTGTTTTAGAAAGAGATACCATGTGCAGTTCAAGTATTTCCTCAGTTACGCCGGACGGATCGCCGATGCCGTGAGCCTCGATCGCATCGATGTACCGGCGAAGGTCTCTGCCGTATGATTCGATGGTATTGGGCAAGGCGCCTTTTTCGACGCGAAGATAGTCGAGAAAGAAGTCGAGCAGCGCATCAAAAGAATATTTCATTGGCAACGGCTCCGGCGTTCAAGCGTTCCCGATGATATTACACGGCCTGCCGCAAAGGTCAAAGACTATTGCATGACTCTCTACTTGACTAACCGCGGCTCGGGTGCTATTTTCGCTGGAGCCTGATTAAGGAGGAACGAGAATGCCCCAGCATAAATCGGCAAAGAAGCGCATGAAGACAAATGTGAAACGCCAGCTGCGAAATAAGGCGGGCAAGAGCTCGCTGAAGACCGCGTTGAAGAAGTATAAGTCATTGTCCGGCACGGAGAAGGCCGAGGGCTTCAAGGCATTGCAGTCCGATCTGGATAAGGCCGCTAAAAAAGGAGCAATCCATAAGAAGCGGGCTTCCCGGCTGAAATCCAGATTGAGCCCCTGAAGCGTCTCATACCGATTATGAAAAAGCATCCCCCCCAACGGGGCAGGATGCTTTTTTTTGAGCCGGTTCCGCGATCGACGCGGACGTTCCTAACTATAGTACTCCTTCACGATCCTTGTCAGCTCCGAGCGTTCGATGAGTTCGGTCCTGTCTTCGATTCTGTAGAACAGTTCTATCTTTCCTTGTTTCAGGTTTCTCTCGCCCAGGGTTACTCTCACGGGAATTCCGAGGAGCTCGGCGTCCTTGAATTTGTATCCCGGTCTGAGATCGCGGTCGTCGAAAAGCGCCGAAATCCCTTCGGAGACGAACTCCGCATATATGCTCTCGGCGGTTTCGACTATGTGCGAATCGCTGAGATTGAGCGGAACGATCAGAACCTGGAACGGCGTAATGGACTTGGGCCATATGATCCCGCGGTCGTCGTTATGCTGCTCGATCGCGGCAGCCACGGCCCTCGATATTCCGAATCCGTAGCATCCCATCATGAAGTGCTTCTCCGAGCCGCTCTGGTCGAGATAGGTGGCGTTCATGCTTTCGCTGTATTTCTTGTTGAGCTTGAAGATGTGCCCCAGCTCCACTCCCCGCTGTGAGCGGAGCGCGCCGCCGGAGCATCTCGGGCACAGGTCTCCCGCTTCGGCTCGGCTTATCGGCTCGCTCTCCGAAACGGAGAAATCGCGGCCCATTTTCACGCCTCTCAGGTGGGCGTCGGTTTCGTTCGCGCCGACGATCATCCCTTCCTGCCCATCGAGAAGGCGGTCCGCGATGATGGTCGTACCCGCAGGAAGGCCGACGGGACCCGAAAACCCGACCTCTCCCCCGGTCAGGCGAAGAATTTCCTCTTCGCAGAGCGGCTCGATGAACGGGTCGCCGAGAATCTTGGCGAGCTTCGTTTCGTTGAGCGTACGGTCTCCGGGGATGAGCGCCGCGACCGCCTTGCCGTTGCTCTTGTAGAGCAGCGTCTTCACCAACTGGGACGCGTGAACCCCCAGAAATGCGCTCACGTCTTCTACGCTTTTGCGCCCGGGGGTATGTACGCGCTCCGGCGCCGGCCGCACCGGCTCCCGAGCCTCCAGGTCCCTTCCCAGGCTTTCGGCGCGCTCGGAGTCTGCAGTGTATCCGCACGCACAGCGGAAGATCTCGCTTTCGCCTTCGTCGGCAAACACGACGAATTCGTGATTTACGTCGCCTCCGATCTTTCCGGCGTCTGCCTCGACCATGGCGTTTTCAAGCCCGCAGCGGTCCAGGATTCTCCGGTACGCTTCCGCCATCCTTCGGTAGGTTTCATCGAGTGACTCCTCCGATGTATGAAAGCTGTACGCATCTTTCATGACGAATTCCCGGGCGCGCATGACGCCGAAGCGGGGGCGGATTTCATCCCTGAATTTCGTGAGTATCTGGTAGAGGCACTGCGGCAGCTGCCGGTAGCTCTTGAGTTCCGAGCGCGCGAGATCGGTCACAACCTCCTCGTGCGTCGGCCCCAGGGCGAACATGCGGTTCTTCCGGTCAGTGAGCTTGAACAGTTCGGGTCCGAAGTGCTTCAATCGTCCGCTCTCCTAATAGAGCTCGCCGGGGTGCAGAATCGGCATCAGAACCTCCTGGCAGCCGATCCGGTTCATCTCTTCCCTCACGATCGTTTCGATGTTCCGCAGCGCCCGCAGGCCGAGCGGCAGAAACGTATACACTCCGGCGGTCAATTTCTTGATCAAACCGGCGCGAAGCATCAGCCGGTGGCTTTGAATCTCGGCATCGCTCGGCGATTCCTTATATGTCGGAAGGTAGTACGTCGACCATCTCATTCCGTTCTCCGTTTCGATGTGCGTGGCTTAGTAATTGTAGCCGATGAAGAGCCCGACATGCGTGTCGTTCTCAATGATATCGAAATCCGTCGCCCGTGTAAAGTTAACTCGGAAGACCGGAGCGTATCCCAGATTAAGCCCGACGCCGGCCCCGACGGCGCCAAGCCAACCGGTGTCATAGATAAAGCGCGTCGCCCTTCCGGCATCGAAGAAGAGCGAACCGCGTATCATCGGCGTTTCGATCGTGCCGAAGGGAAAACTCAGGGCGAAACGGTCTATCAGGGGAAACCGAAGTTCCGCATTGAAGAGATACGTGCTCTTGCCGGCGAATTCCCTGAAGTCGTACCCCCGCAAATCCCACGGGCCGCCGAGATAGAAGAGCTGTCGAGGAGAGAACGCTCTTCGCGTTGTCGCCCGTCAGCTCTCCGTAATCGCTCTCGCGCTCGATGCCCCGAACGACGAGCGTGCCCTCGATTCTCGAGAACTTGCTGAACGGATAGCTTGCGCCGGCGGTTCCTCCGAAGCGTCGTTCGAAACGAAACGGCGAGAAATAATCTCCCCAGTACGTAGTGAGGTGGAATGCGCCGAGCAGGTAGTTGAGGCGGTGGCTCAGATTGATGTAATACACGCCTGCGTTGAGCCGTTTCCAAAAGTCATCGAAACCTTCCGACGTATTGCCGAAGAAGGTGAAGAATTGATGGTTGCCCAGGATGTCGCTCAGCACGATCTGAGCACCGTTGCCGACCTCGCCGTAATCGGGATCTATCGCGATTCCAGCGCCTACGATGTCGAGACCGAGTTTCATGGTGTATTCTTTTGCGACGAATTCCGGAGTTTCCTCGGAGGAGGACGCGGGCCGGCTCGTTGAAGAGTCGACGGTGGCGTATACCGGAACGAGGTTCGCGGACTCTTTAGTCCGCCGAGCACGTTCGTCTGCCTGAGGATGCTGCCGTTGCGATAGAGATAGATGTTGAGTATTCCATTCTTGTCGGACGCAAAGAGGAACCCGGAGCCGTCGGGAAGCCATTCGGGATCGCCGTCGAAATGGGCTCCACACGTGATCGGAGTGACGGTTCCCGTATCGACGTTCATGAGGTACAGGCCCGCCGCGGCCGGCCTTCCGTCCGTGCAACGGTCGGAACTGAAGAGGATCGTCTCATCGCGGGGATGATAGTCCGGACTCTCCTCGCTGAAGGAATCCCGCGTCAAGCGGATCAATTCCCTCCGGTCGACCCGGTAGCGGTACAGGTCCGCCATGCCGTTCGTATCGATCGCGCTGAATACGATCGATCGCATGTCGGGGGACAGGGTGGGGGAAGAAATCATCCGCAGTTCATCGAAGGAAAAGGCGTTGATCTTTCTGTTCCGCTCGACGTCCCAGAGGTACACCACGTCCCGGTCCTTGCTCTTGGAAACGAACAGCAAGGTATCCCCGCGAATCTCCATCTTGCTCCTCAGCGCAGGAATGGATTCGAAGGATGACGACATGCCCCCGTCCAGAAGCGTTCTTTGCCGGAGTGTGCCGTCCGGGGAGCGGCGGATCGTGCAGATGCTGATCGCACCTCGCCGGCCGCACAATGAAAACACCTCGAGAACGCCGTCGGCGTTCATACGCGCGGCCGGCCGCGAATGGAACGTTCCGGGTTCGGTCAATCGAACGCCGATCTCGCTGGAAAATATTCCGTCCAAAACGGACGGATAGTATATTCGTTTCATGTAATTCATGAAGGCGTCGTTGAGATCCTTGATATCCATGCCGATGGTCTTTTCGAGTACGAGCGAGAAATCATCCGCCATCCACCAATTCTCCATTATTCGGGTGACGGCTTCCCTGCCGAAATTCGCGGCGATGTACCTCAGGACCGCTTCGCCGTGCTTGTACATGAGAAACGATCCTTCGATGCGCCAGATGTTCTGGAGATCGTAGAGCCCGCCGCTGATGAGCGCGTCGCGAACATACATGCGGCTCTGCGTATCCGCAGCGCCGGCGGCGGCGAACTCCGCGAGACCTTCGACAAACCACAGCGGAGGATGGGAGAGGTTGTACTTGCCGTGGGCGCTCAGAACCTGATCGAGTTTCTCGAGCATAAACGCGTGCGCCAACTCATGCCGGACCACGTGCCGCATGTCGGCAATGGAGCCGCTGAAGGGGATCGCGATTCGGCCCTTGATAAGGTCGGTGAATCCGGCGGTGTAATCCGAAATCAAGGTAGGCAGAATGTTCGTCTGCTGGAAATCGTAATGGGAGCGGAATATGACGAGGGGAACGCGGTTGCGAAATTCGACATCGAAGAGTTCGCCGTATTCCGCGAAGGCCGCCTCGACGATCGGCGCGCACAGCATGTACGCATATCACTCTTCCAGAACGTCCTTCATGGAGAACAGTCCTTTGGGACGGGATGCGAGAAACTCGGCGGCTCGCAGGGCTCCTCGTGCGAACACGTCTCTCGAGAGCGCCGAGTGCGACAGCGTCAGCACTTCCTCATCCGATGAGAACACGATCGTGTGCTCGCCGGTGATCCCGCCGGCGCGTATGGAATGGATGTGTATGTTGTCGCCCTTCCGCCGCTCTTCCGTTCCTCTGCCTGTGACGATATTGTTCCAGGGGGCGACTTCACGGGCAATCGAAAGGGCCGTTCCGCTCGGGAAATCCTTCTTGTGCCGGTGGTGGAGCTCGATGATCTCGGTGTCGAAGGCCGATCCCAGTATGGAGTGCGCTTCCCGGAACAAATGCTTGAGCACGGTAATGCCGAAACTCATGTTCGCATCGTGCAGGACGGGGGCACGGAGGGAATACCGTTTGAGGGCCGCGCGATCGTCATCGTCGAGACCGGTGGTCCCCGAAACCAGCCTGAGCCGGCGGGCCTTCATCCGGTCCAGGAGCAGGTTGAGCGCTTCCTTCGTCGAGAAATCGACAACGATGTCGGCAGGACTCGCGCCATCCGGACTCCGGTCGAGGACAAGATGCTCTTCCTGCGATCCGCCGCCCGGCGCCGCGATCTTCCGTCCGATCAGCGGATGACCGGGCCGTTCGACGATGGCTGTGATCCTGAACGAGGGGGATGCGGATGCGAGCTTCACAACGATGTGCCCCATGCGGCCGCACGCCCCGTGCACAATGATGCCCAATGGTTCTGTTCGTTTTCTTTTCATGGTTTTACTCACTCCAGCTTGCCGCGAAACGATCGATCGTCTTCCTGATCGATTCCCGGCTCCCATCCGAAACCGGCACCAGGGGAAGCCTGAAGCTTTCTTCGATCATGCCTTTGTATGCGAGCATGGCTTTTATCGGACCGGGATTGGTTTCGATGAACGCCGCGCGGATGACGGGAAGCAGCTTGTAATGAATCGTTCTCGCGGCGTCGAAGTCTCCCGCACAGGCCGACGAGACCATGGCGCATACCGCTTTGGGAAATATGTTCGAGACGACCGATATGACGCCGGCTGCGCCGAGGGAGATCATCGGCAGCGTCAGCGAATCGTCTCCGGAGAGCACGCGCACGGAGCCGAGGGATAAGAGATCGCTCACGGCGTCGACGCTGCCTCCCGCTTCCTTGATCGCGGCGAACCTTCCCGTGTCGAAGAGCCGCTTCACCGTGAGGGGCTCGATCTTCGTTCCCGTGCGGCCCGGTACGTTGTACAGGATGAGGGGGAGGCACACGGCTTCCGCAACGGACATGAAATGCCGGTAGAGCCCCTCCTGCGTCGGTTTGTTGTAGTACGGCGTGATCAGCATGGCTGCGTCCGTGCCCAGGCGTTCGGACTGCTTGGTGAGCTCGATCGTCGATGCGGTCGAATTGGTGCCCGTGCCCGCGATAATCGTCATGCCGCCCCCGGAAATCTCGAGAGCGGCGCCGATCAGCGCCGTCCGCTCATCGACGGAGAGCGTAGCCGCTTCGCCGGTGCAGCCGCACGGAACGACGCCTGTGACGCCGGCGAGCTTCTGCTTCTTGAGGAGGCCCCGGAAGGCGTCCATATCCACGCGGCCGTCCGAAAACGGCGTGACGAGCGCAGTATACGTTCCAGCAAATGTATTCACGTTGTTCCCCTTGAGAGTGTTACGGCGCCACGGTAATTTACCAGCGCCGGTCCCGCGAGCACGATGCCGCTCGCTCCGGACGGTTCGAGTGTGAAGGATACGAGCAATCGGTCTCCTCCGCGCGTCAGGAGCGCAACGGGGCTCCGGACGAGTCCAAGGTGCGAGAGCACCACCGCCACGGCGATCGAACCGGTGCCGCATGCCGGCGTTTCCCGTTCGACGCCCCGTTCATAGCTTCGAATGACTACGGAGCCGTCCCGCGCGAGGGAGGCGAAATTGACGTTTGTTCCCGCAGGCAGGAAGCGCTCATGGCGCCTGATCGCTCTGCCGCGCGTCTCGACGAAAGAGTCCTCGAGTTCCGCCGTGAGGTCGTCTTGCCCGACAACATGCGGCACGCCCGTATTGACGGCATGCACGATCGTCTCTTCGCCCGCCACCGCAAGGGGCGCCCGCTCCGGCGGAGAAGGCCAGCCGGATGCCGCGCCCCTCGCGGGCGCCGATGCCGAGACCCGCTGCGAACAAGGCCGCACAGCGGGCGCCGTTGCCGCATAATTCCGCTTCGCCGCCGTCGCTGTTGTAGTAGCGCATGCGGAAATCGCTCGCGGGGTCGGTTTCCAGAAGAATCACGCCGTCGGCGCCGATGCCGCGCCTCCGGTCGCAGAGGAATGCGATCTCCGAGACGGAGAGATCGACGGAACTCCCCCGCGCATCGATCACGATGAAATCGTTGCCGGCGCCGTTCATTTTTACGAAATCAATCGTCATCAGGTTCCCCTTGCGTATCCGTGAGCGTGAGTGGTTGGAGCGTTATCGCGGCTCCCGGAGGCACGCGAATCGAATCGGGGTACGCGGCGCAGGGCTCGATGCAGATTTTCGTCGTATCGCCCCGGCACGGGCAGGAGCCGCACAAGCTGTCGGGGCGGAAATCGAGAAGCGCGCTGAGCGCATATCCTCCCGGCTTGACCTGCGAAAATCGAAACGCCCCGGAAGGGCCGCATATGCCGTAATACGCGACTCTCCGCAGCGAATCCGCCGCTTCGTACAAAACCACCGATACGGGAAACGTATCGGCGCTTGTTTCGTTCAGGACCGACCCTTCGATGGTTCCAGGTTCGGTCGGATCGATGATCGCGATGGATGCGTCGTGCACCGCGGTGGCGGATGCATCGAGGATTACCGTATCTCGATACGTCTCTCCAAATTCCCGTCCCGGTTCGTAATAGTCGTTTCCGTTCTGGTCGTGGAACGCCCACAGGAGGAAGCGAACTCCCGACGTGGGAAGGTACCGGAACGCATACTTCCCTTCCGCGTCGGCGGAAGTCTCTCTGTCCGGGCGCGTGCTCGCGGGATTCAGCGAGGAATCGGCCTTCAGCACGAAGCACCGGACGACGGCGTTGGAACTCGGCTTGCGCCTGAACAGGACGGATCCGGAAATCGTCCCGCTGTCGAGCCGCGCCCCGGTCGAGAATGCAAACGTATGGCCTTCGGCGTTGTTCACGTTGTGCAAATCCCGGAATCCGGGTTTGAGTATGATGCAGTACGTCGTATCGCGGCGCAGGGGTTGCGCCGGCTGAATCCGCAGCGAGTTGTCATCCCACTCCACCTTTCCCAGTTCGAACGGCGGATAGGACGTCATGAGCCGCTCGATCTTGGATCTCGCCATCTTCTCGCTGAATGTGAACGTGATTGCGGCGTTCTCCGGGACGCCCGTGGAACCGTCGGCCGGTTCCGTGGCGGCGATGTCCGGGGGATCCTTGTCCTCCGGGCCGCCCGAAGGCGGTTCGGGAATGGCGCATGAAAGCGCGAGCCCGAGACAGAGAAGCAATGCGAGAAGCGCCTTGCTCATGCATCCGCCCTTCCACGAGGAATCAAGAGCGAGAGCAAGGCCCTCTGAGCATGCAGGCGGTTTTCAGCCTGATCGAACACCAGGCTCCGCTTCGATTCCATGACATCGTCCGTTATCTCCTCGTCGCGATGCGCCGGCAGACAATGCATGACGACTGAGTGGCCGGGTGATCTTCTCAGGAGATCCGCGTTGAGCTGGAATGTGCTGAAGTGCCCCTTCTTCTCGTCGGCCTGCGATTCCTGGCCCATGGAAGCCCACACGTCCGCATAGAGGACATCGGCGTTCTTCACCGCGGCGAACGGATCGTTGATTTCCTTGTAGATTCCGGCGGAGCTCTTCATGGCGCGGTCGATGAACGCTCGTTCGATGCCGAAACCGTTCGGGCACGCGAGTATGAAAGTGAAACCGAATCGCGAGCACGCATCGACCCAGCTGCGGGCCACGTTGTTTCCGTCGCCGACGAAGACGACGGTAAGATCGTCGAACGACCCCCGGTGCTCTTTGATGGTCATCATATCGGCAAGCACCTGTCACGGATGCAGAAGGTCGGTCAGGCCGTTTATGACGGGCACCGACGCCCATTTCGCGAGTGTTTCGACCATGTCGTTCTCGAACGTTCGTATCATGATCCCGCTGACGTACCGGGACAGCACCCTGGCGACATCCTTCGGCAATTCGCGCGACTTGATGCCGATCTCCTTGTCCGTGATGAACAGCGAGGAACCTCCGAGCTGGTGCATCGCCACTTCGAAACTCACGCGGGTTCGC
Organism: Chitinivibrionia bacterium; assembly: GCA_016208665.1. Classification (GTDB taxonomy): domain Bacteria; phylum Krumholzibacteriota; class Krumholzibacteriia; order WVZY01; family WVZY01; genus JACQXT01. Next base: position 10,053 of record JACQXT010000006.1, read on the forward strand.
AAGGACGGCTTATGGAAGATGCAGGCGAGCGTTCTGCCGATGTGCGTGCGTTCGAGCGCGCCTTTTTTCACCTGCGCTTTCTGAAGCACGGCGAGATCGATGATCTCCTCGAGCTCTCCTCTCGAAAAATCGGCCAGTGAAATAAAATCCTTTTTCGATAGCGCCATTGATTTCGTCCCTCCATCGATTGAAGTCACAGTATATAGCGCGCCAGGTCCTCGTCCGCGAGAATGTGTTCCAGCCTGGCTCTCACATCCGCCGCGCTGAAGACGGCTTCGTGCGCTCTTGATTCCGGAAGCTCGAACAGCACCTCCTCGAGAAGCGTCGTCATGACCGTTTGCAGCCTCCGGGCGCCGATATTTTCCGATTTCGTGTTCGCAACGTACGCGACCCTGGCGATCTCCTCGATGGCCCCGCCGGTGAACCGGAGCGCACACTGCTCCGCCTCCAGAAGCGCGGTATACTGCTTGACGAGAGAGTTATCCGGTTCTTTCAGGATGCGGACGAAATCCTGCTCGCTCAGCGAATCGAGCTCCACGCGTATCGGAAATCGACCCTGAAATTCGGGTATCAGATCCGACGGTTTTGCGATATTGAATGCGCCGGCGCCGATGAACAGGATGTGGTCCGTCTTCACGACTCCGTAACGCGTATTGACGGAACATCCCTCGACGATCGGCAGGAGGTCCCTCTGCACTCCCTCCCGCGACACGTCGGGACCCGTCTGGGATTGCCGTCCCGAGATCTTGTCGATTTCGTCGATGAAAACGATGCCGTTCGATTCGACGGTTTGTTTCGCCTCGGCCACGATCTTCTCCATGTCGAGCATCTTGTTCATTTCTTCTTCCCGAAGGTGCTTTCGCGCCTCCGCGATAGTCATATCG
>JACQXT010000007.1 GCA_016208665.1 Chitinivibrionia bacterium
CCGGGGCAATCTACGGGAAGCTGCGGAGTATGACCGGGCGGGACAGGAGGAGAAATATCAAAGAACAGTCCGTCCACGCGCACCGGACTGAATTCTTCATATCCAAACCTCGAGTCTGGTCCGAAATCCGGCGCATCACAGAATTTTGCCGCCAGAAACCACTGAAACACCGTGGCGAGACGCTCGTCCCCGGTCGCCCCGTCGATCCAATCGTACTCCGCCCCCCCAAGCACTCGAGCCAAGGTGCGCATCGTCACCTCGCCGTATCCCATCTCATGTTTCTGGCGTATCCACTTGTAGATCAGATCGTCGGTGAGATCCGCCGGCGAGCCGCGGAAGTGTTCGTACAGGTATCCCATCCAATACCGCTCGACGATGTATTTCGAATATGGATCGCACCGCTCACAGCGAAATATGCTCGAATCGTAGGAAATATCGTAAATGTTCGGCCGCTGGATTTTCCATGCTTTCCACATGAACTCCGCCGCCATCGACATGGACTCATTCGCATCGTTGTACGCCCGAGTGTTGTAAATAAGCGCACTTTCGTTGGCGTCCCAGCAGAGATGCTGCGTTTCGTGCGCAAATGCGTCCAAGGCCACCTCATCAGGCGTTTTGCCGTCGGACGCGCTCAAGATAAGCGCATTGCTTCCGCCGGGGTACAGCGAGTATCCCTTGCAGAATTCCTCGTCGTCGGGCGGACATGAGAAATCCAACCTGTTGTAGATGTAGAGCGTGATCGAATTGAACGGTCCGAATTCGATCCCGTCGTACACCGTGCCGGTATCCGCAAAGCAGAAATAGCTCCACATCACAGGAAAGATGTCGGAGTCATTCGAATCATCTTCGTCCATCACCAACTGAATGAAAGCCGCCATCGTGGCCGAGTCCCATTCGGCGTTCACCCGCGCGGACACCAGGACATCGAACACGCGCCCGAAGGAGGGAAAAGCCGCTTCGATGTCGAAGCGATCGTAGCTCCGCCACTCAGCCGACGCCGACGGATCAATGTGAGAATCCAGAGATTCGTCTACGGTCCAGGCGTTACCCGCAAGACCCAGGAAAATAATTGCGGCCAGGCCGAATATCTCGACTTTCCTCATTGTCTTGTTCCTCGCACGGCGCTCAGCCGTTTCCCTAGTATAAGGAATGCCCCGGAGGAATTCATACATAAGAATTGAATTAGCGAGCATTGCAAGCTGCTCGCCGGGGGGATTTTTCCCCATTGAGCCCTTTTGGATTATTGTCCCAGCAGACTCCCGGCAAAATTGAAAAAACCGCCTCGCGGGAAGCGGTTTCTTCGTATCATAGGATATCGGCTCGGCGATCGGGCCTAGTACCCGGAAGAGACGCGGCCTACTTACACAAGATCATCCTCTTTGTCTCTATGAAGTCCCCGGCCTTGAGACGATAGAAATATACGCCGGATGCGACGATTTCGCCATTCTCGTTCTCGCCGTCCCAGGTTGCCGCAAACGTTCCCGGCTCCTTGCTCTGATCGACAAGCGTCCTGACGAGGCTGCCGTTCACGTCGTACACGCACAGCGACACATGCGCGCCGGCGGCAAGGTCGTACGAGATCCGGGTCGCGGGATTGAAGGGATTCGGGAAATTCTGCCGAAGGCACGTGACGAGGGGCGTCGGCGGAGTCTCGGCGCCCGTCACGTCGCCCGGAGAAACGAGCGTGAATAAGCTTCGATTGTAGTGGATATCGTACGCGGCGAGCTTGTAGTAGTAGCCGCTGTACCACCGCCACTCGGCGTCGAACCATTCAGGGTCGTCCGGCATGGCAATCAAGTTTGTCCCGTCCGGGATAAAAAGTTCGCCTACTCCGCGATAGACCAGGTAATGCAGGAAGTCACTCTCGCCGTTCGGAGTCCATGTGAGTTGGAGCCCGGGCGGGGTGATGCTTTGCAGCGCGGTGACGCCGGCAGGCGCCGCGGGAGCGATGTTGTCAATCGACAAACCGCTGTCAATCGGTGAATACCAAGAACCATTCGGGCATTCGTAGCACTCTTCCGCCAGGATCCGGAAGTTCTGGAAATATGGTGCGGGCACCGTCCAATCGGCGACCGTCGGTACGACGCAGCTATAGCTCGACATGTGTTCCGCATCCACCAAGGCCGTCAACTCCCACGATGCGCCGTTTCGCCGATACACGGAGTACATGGTAACGACAGTCGGAGGCGAGGTTCTGTCGAGGCGGGAGGCTTCGAATGAGAGGGTGACATATCCCCCCTGGTCGCCGGGGACATCCACAATGCTCGCAATGCGCGCGGACGGCCATCCCCACAATCCGTACTTCTCGACGCGCTGTGCATAGAGGTCTGCGTAGAATTCCCCACCGCGATCGTCCCCCCATGCAATGATGGCACCTTGGGCGCCGTCGGAAACGACTTGCGGCATGTACACACAACTCCCGGCCGAGCACGGCTCCTCATTAGTGATGTTCCAGAGGAGATCCCCGCTTCCATTGACTCGCTGGGCATATACGCTCATAGTGAGGGGGCCATAATTTCTCGCCGTCTCCATTCAGCCGTTGAGCGAAGATTTCCTCAAATAAGGACGAACCAAAACCTTCGGCCCATTCGCTCCACGCAACAATCGCCCCTCCAGCATCATCCGCAACAATCATCGGATCATGCTGATAATTCGACTTGATGCACACAGAAACCCCATTTTCCGTCCATATGGGATCTCCTTCCGAATTCACTTTTTGCGCATATATGTCATATACTCCCGAGCCGGAGTTGCGCGAATCCATCCACGTCACGATCGTCCCGCCGGAGCCGGCGGAAGCGACTTGAGAAGCGCCCCGATATCCCGACAGGCCGTTGCTGCAGACTGTGACACCCGATCCACCCCATAAAATATCTCCACTGCTGTTGAGCTTCTGCGCGTAGATCCCGTATCCCGCCCCGTAGTACGTCCACGTTACGATGAAGAATCCATCGCTCGTTGCCGTGAGAGCCGGGGTGCTTTGCTTATTCGTCGCCGGGCACATATCCACTCCCGCTTGCCCCCAGCCCGGCTCCCCCCTTCTTGTAATCCTCTGAGCGATGACCTGACTATTGGGACCGGACGCTATCGCCAGAACGAAAACTGCGCCTTGATCCCCATCCGATACAATTTCTTTGATGACAGAAGCCCACGGCCCAGTGAAGATATGTTCGCCGCTTGGCGACCAGAGGCGAGTTCCGGACGAATCGATTCTCTGGGCATAGATGCTGAAGGTGGGATCTCTCATATCGTTCCATGCAATGATGGCCCCACCCTTTCCATCCGCCACGATGACAGGTTCCTTCTGATCTTCCGCGGTCGTACAGATTGGAATCCCGCCGGGAGTCCAAAGCTGGTTTCCGTACTCGTCGATTCTCTGGGCATAAATGTCCCCAAACTGCCCGGAACGATGATCACGCCATGTGATGATTGCTCCTCCCCCTCCATCCGAAATGGCTTTCATGCCAAAATTAAAGTCTCCAACCGAATTTGTTACGATGGGGATTCCGTTCTGGATCCATTGCAACGCAGCGTGAGCAGTTCCGGTAAAGAGAAAAAGAAAAACAAGCACGAGAGGAAGAAATCCGGTGCGAAGATGCATAATCCCTCCTTGCCGCGAGACAGGAGCATGAATCGCCTATACTACTTGGCTATTCCTGGATGGCCGAGTTACCGTACTTGAAATTATACCATAAAAATGAATTGCCATAAAGCACATATTGCTATGAAATGCCTCATTAACTCGATTATCCGTTTTACGAGAATTATATGGAATGCGGCGTTCCCGGACAGGCCCCATGGGATCCGAGCTATACGGCTCCCTTGGCATTCCGGCCCGAGTCCGAGGAGGAAGCTTTGTCGGCGACAAATCCCTCGGTCCACCTCACGTTAATCACGAACGGCGCAATTCGCGGAGAAATGAGCGCGTGGGCGGGAGATCCGGCTCAGACATTGACAGGGGCCGGTGCCCGACGCTTCCCAGATTCCTCGGTGACCGAATGGGGATTGGCGGAGCCGGTGCTTCTTCTCATCGGCGCCGGCATATCGATTATCCGCCGTCGGCTTCGAGGTGGAGAATCCTGTTCTTGATGGAGAGCGACTGAATATAGTGATTCCTAGCCGGGCGGGATCTCGATGGCTACGACCGAGATATCGTCTTCGAAGCGGCCGCTGCCTCGCCAGGCGACGAGGCTCCCGACCAGCGCATCCAGACTGGCCTGAAGTGAAACCGATCGCTGCCCGGCAATGAGAGCCTGCAATCTATCCTGCCCGAACATCTCGCCCGACGCGTTCGGCTGCTCGATCACGCCGTCCGAGTACAGGTAGACCCTGTCGCCCGGATGCAGGTCGAGTTCCTTCTCCTCGAACTCCGCATCGGCAAGTATGCCGATCGGCAGTGCCGACAGGTTCATGACCTCCGCCACCCCGTTTACCCGGACCAGAACCGGTCCCGGGTGACCGGCACAGACGAACCGTAAGCGGTTCGTCTGCGTGTCAAGGACGCCGTAGACGAGAGTGAAGTAGAGATTCGCGTCGCTTGTGTCCATCGGGTAGATTCTGTTGAGGCGCCGGGCGACCTCCGCCGGTCCCGAGATTGCCGAACCGCTCCCATCGGCGCTCTCCGTTCGCACGAGCGAAGACCGATCCGCGTAAATCGTCAGGTTGCGAGTTACCGACACGGAGACGAGCGAGGCCGGCACTCCATGGCCGCTCACATCGAGAACGTAGAAGCACAGGTAACGATCCTCGACGCCGAAGATGTTGACGGCGTCTCCTGCCAGCTCGTCGCATGCTATGTACCGCCATGCACAAGCCGCCGCGCCGGGGAATGACGGGAGATCGGTGGGCAGGAGGGCTCGCTGGACCTGGGCCGCAATCTCGAGATCGTGTTTCATGCGCGCATGGGCCAACCGAAGTTCTTCACGCATCCTCTTGAGCGACACCTGGGTTTGCACACGGGCATGTACAACCGGGAAATCCAGCGGTTTCGTCACGTAGTCGTTGGCGCCCAGCATCAGCGCTTGCACCACGTCCTCGCTCTCGCTCTTGGCTGTGAGCATGATGATGGGCAGATCGGCGGCCGTCGTCGTCTCGCGGACGCGCCGCAGCACCTCGATGCCGTCGATGTCGGGCATCATGATGTCGAGGATTACCACGTCGAACGATTCACTGCTGATCTTCTCCAGCGCCTCGCGTCCGTTTTCGGCGGTGGCGACGGTGTAGCCGCGGCGAGACAGGCGGCGCGAGAGAATGTCCCGATTCATCTCGTTGTCGTCGACAACGAGCAGCAGGCCCTCTTCAAGGGGCTGCTCACAGGGCGAGTCGTTCAAGGAAGAGCTCATGACTGCCTATCGTCCCCCAGGAGTGCGGCGATCTTCTCGATCAGGCGTTTGAAATCCACGGGCTTGGTGTCGTAATCGTTCGCTCCAGCCGCAAGCGCCTTCTCTCTATCGCCGGCCATCGCATGCGCCGTGAGAGCGATCACCGGGATCGCGGCCGTCTCCGCAGCGCTCTTGATCATGCGGATCGCCTCCCAACCATCCAGATCCGGAAGGCCGAGGTCCATGAGGATCAGATCGGGGCGATGGGAACGGGCCTTGTCGATCGCCTCCAGCCCCGTGGCCGCCGTCACGACTTCGAACTCGCAGCGGGCCAGCCGGCGGCTCAGCATGTCGCGATTCATGTCGTTATCTTCAACCAGGAGGATCGTGGCCATGATGTCACCCCTTCGCCCCTTCGCTCTCTTGATCTCGGGCGGAGGATTGGACGTGGCGGAAGACGATCTCGCGGACCCGGCGCATCAGCTCGTCGCGGATGTACGAGCCTTTCTTGAAGACCTGATACACATTTCCATTGAGCGACTGCCGGTCTTCCGGGGTCAGGTCCTTGGCCGTTACGACGACAATCGGTATGAGCTGGTATTCTTCACGGCTGCGGATCTCCTTGATAAACTCGAAACCATCCATCACCGGCATCATCAGGTCGAGGAAGATCAGATCCGGCACGCGCTCGGCGATGCGGTCGAGGGCGACGCGGCCGTTCTCGGCCACGTCGACGTCCCAACCCTCCTTGCGGATGAAACGAGCGAGGAGTTCGCGCGTCTCTTGCTCGTCCTCTACGACCAGGACATGCCGAGCGACCAAAGGACGCCTGTACTTTCGCAGCGTGTCGAAGAGCTGGATGTGAGAGACCGGCTTGACCAGAAAGTCCGATGCTCCAAGCGTGAAGCCCAGGTTGCGATTCTCTTCGATCGTGATGATCACAACGGGGATTCGGGAGGTTTCGGGATTCGACTTCAACGCCCTCAGAACCGCCCAGCCGTCCATGCCCGGCATCA
>JACQXT010000074.1 GCA_016208665.1 Chitinivibrionia bacterium
GCGCTGCCTTCACGACCCTTCTTCCGGGGAGTGTGACATCCAATCCAAACCCCCCTTCGCCCCAGCCGCAGGACCCGGGCGTACCCGCCACGTACCGGATCCGAATCGTCCCCTCCCCGGAACTTTTCTTTACAGGCACGAACCCTCTCCTTCTCCTCCAGGAGCTCCTTTCCCTCGGAGAGGGGAGGGTCGTTGCCCACACTGACGGGATACCCCTTCTCTCAGACATGGACCCGGAGCTTTGCCACACTTACTGGGATGTCATCCTGACCACTGACAAGGGGGTAAACAGCATAAGAGATGTCTTCATTTTTGTCGAGGACTCGGTGAAGCTTACCATAGAAGAGATCCCTCTCGGCAGTGATGGGGAAGAGTATAAACGGATCGGCGAGATTCTCGTAGAACGGGGGGATGTATCAAGGGAGGAGGTGGCGAAGGTCCTGGCGGGGCAGAGGCCCCTAGGAGAAATACTCGTCGAGAAGGGCCTTATCTCCCCGGACAAGGTTGTCTCTGCCTTGACCGAACAGGACCACGTGAGGGGCCTGAAAGAGAAGAAGGAGAAGGAGGATCAGGTATCCTCCATCCGCGTACACGCCACGAAGTTGGATACCCTGGTAGACCTGGTGGGGGAACTGGTTACCGTACAAGCGCGCCTTTCGGCCAAGGCCGTCCAGTCCAACGATCCCGATCTCATGCTCATCGCAGAAGAGGTAGAACGCCTCACTGAGGAACTCAGGGACAACACCATGAGTATCCGGATGGTACCCATCGGAACTCTCGTTCACCTTATAAGGAACTCAATAGACCACGGGATTGAAATTCCTGAGGAGCGGGATTCTCTCGGCAAGCCCCGCTGCGGCATGGTGAACCTTGCTGCACGCCATTCGGGCTCCCATGTCCTTATCGAGGTCAGTGATGACGGCAAAGGGCTTGACGCTGAAGTAATCCGGGCAAAGGCCATAGAACGTGGGCTTCTCTCTCCCGATTTGGAGTTGCGCGACAAGGAGATCTTCGCCTTTCTCTTCGCCCCAGGGTTCTCGACGGCCGAGAAAGTGACCTCCGTCTCCGGGAGAGGAGTGGGCATGGATGTGGTGAAGAGAACGATAGATTCGCTGAGAGGATCCATCGATATCACCACGGAAAAAGGCACAGGCACCACCATAACCCTGAAGATCCCGCTCACCCTTGCCATCATCGAAGGTCTTCTGGTCACGATTGGGGATGGCTATTTTGTGCTCCCTCTGTCGGCAGTAGAAGAGTGCATCGAACTCGTTCACCGGCAAGGGGAAGAGGCGAACGGGCGTCGGCTGGTGACGCTCAGGGACAAGCTTGTTCCTTACATCCGCCTCAGGGAACAGTTCACCATCCAGGGAGAGGTCCCAGGAATCGAACAGGTGGTCATTACCGCCAGCGGCAGAGTTCAGGGCGGCACAACATGGATAGGGTGAGGAGAAGGTTCGAAGGGTTTCTTGATGGTTCACATTTAAACATCGGGATTTGTGCTGTCAGGGGAGGTTAAAGGTGGCGTTTACTTTCTTTTTTCGTGATCTGCAGATTCTGGAACTCATGCTGAAATATGCCGTGCCGGACTTTACTGGAAGAAGTTCCGTCAAGGTCTGGGATGCGGGATGTACTATGGGGCAGGAGCCGTATACCCTCGCCATACTCTTTGCTGAACAGATGGGCCGTTTCGCCTTCCGGAATGTGGAAATCTTTGCCACCGATATCGAGGAGAGCAGCAATTTCGGAGAAATAGTGAGATCCGGTATCTATCCCGGGGAGGAACTCCAGAGGGTGCCCGATGAACTGAGGGAAAAATACTTCAGACCCGTGAATGGTTCAGGGAGTCTTCAGGTTATCGACTCCCTGAGGTCCAAGATCAGATATGCCCGTCATGATCTCCTGTCTCTGACGCCCATAGGTTCACAGTTCAGCGTGGTACTTTGCAAGAACGTGCTCCTCCATTTCAACTACGAGGCGCGGATCGAGGTGATAAAGATGTTCCACCGGTCACTCATTCCCGGCGGTTATTTTGCCACTGAACAGACTCAGAAGATGCCGAAAGAGATAGAACACCTTTTTGAAAAGGTTGCTGCTCACGAGCAGATTTTCCGGAAAGTGGAGGTTCCCTGTTGAAAGTGATCAACCTCATGGGAAACAAGAACACCTATTCCTGCAATGCCTATCTGGTGCTTGGTACCTGGAACAGCCTGAGTGATATGAACACCCTGGTGGACATCGGAACCGACGGTTCTATCGTGGATGAGATCGAATCCATGAATACGGGCGTCGGCAAACACCCCGTTGAGCAGGTGGTCATAACGCACAACCACTTTGATCACACAGGTGGTCTGCCGGTGATAAGGAAACGTTATAACCCGAAGGTGTACGCACTCTGCCCTTTTGAAGGAGTGGATGAGGTGCTCAAGGACGGACAGACCATCAGGATGGGCGACTCTGATTTCGAGGTAGTCCGTACTCCGGGTCATTCGAGTGACTCCCTCTGTTTGTACTGTGAAAAGGAAAAGGTCCTCTTTTCGGGCGACACACCAATCCGGATCAGGACCATAGGCGGATCATATTCGAAGGAGTTCGTGTGTGCGCTGGAACGCCTGGCTAAAAGAAACATCAGGACTATCTATCCGGGCCATGACATGCCCATCGTAGAGCGGGTCCTGGAGATCATGCGAACGACTCTCGCAAACGTGAAAAGCAGCGGGTGTCTGAACAGCTTGTAGAAAGCAGGGGGTGAAGGTGAGTCTTGGCAGAGGGGGGCTTGGTGATCGGGAAGAAGAGAGTGTGAATAAGATTTTGACAATAAAGATCTTCATCTAAAAGGAGGATACCATGTTCGGGAAAACAAAGGTAATTACGCCAACGGCCTTTACGGGAGAATTGGAACGACTGCGGGATGAAATCGGAAGAGGTAACCTGGCGGAGCGCTGCAGGGCGCAGGGCCTCGATCCTCAAACAGAGCTGGCGGTGAGGCTCGTAAATGAGATATTGGATCGTGCAACGATGCCGGTTGAACGTTTTGCTCAAGGACTCGGGTCACTGCTGAAGGAGCATAAGGCAGGAGAAATAGATGCCAGGCTTGAAACAGGCAGTTTCGCGGGTGTCTACGGGGAAATGGCCCAGGCGGTAAACAGTACACTCAGTCTCCATATTGAGAACATTCTGAAAGTGCTCGACGTGGTGACGAGGTACGCTGAAGGAGATTTTGCTCCCACCCTCGAACAGCTGCCGGGGAAACAGGCGCTTGCCAACAAGGCGCTTGACCAGCTAAAGGCGGCTGTTACCGGTTTGGTTGGTGAAGCCTCGATGCTTTCGAGAGCAGCCGTGGAGGGCAAGCTCGCCATCCGTGCCGATGCCGCAAAGCACCAGGGAGAGTACCGGAAGGTCATTCAGGGAGTCAACGACACGCTGGATGCGGTAATCGGGCCGTTGAATGTGGCTGCAGAATATGTGGACCGCATCAGCAAGGGCGACATACCGCCCAAGATCACCGACTCCTACAATGGCGATTTCAATGAGATCAAGAACAACCTGAACCAGTGTATCGACGGCCTGGGCGGACTGGTGGAGTGCGACGCGGTAATGAACCGCATGGCAGTAAACGACCACACGAAGAATGTGCAAGGCCAGTACATGGGCATATTCGCCTCTCTGGCAGAAGCGACGAACCACGTCCGGGACAGGCTCCTCGGAGTTACCAAGCAGATCAATGAAATAGCCTTGGGAGACACCGCGGAACTTCCGGAACTGAAGAAAGCGGGAAAGCGGAGCGAACAGGACCACCTCCTCCCGGCGGTGATTAACTGCATGGAGACAATCAATCTCCTCATCGCCGATACCGGCATGCTTGCCAAAGCAGCGGTGGAAGGCAAGCTCGCCATCCGTGCCGATGCCACGAAGCACCAGGGCGAATATCAGAAGATCATCCAGGGGGTCAACGACACACTGGATGCGGTAATCGGCCCTCTCAACGTTGCTGCAGAGTACGTGGACCGCATCAGCAAGGGCGACATACCGCCCAGGATCACCGACTCCTATAACGGCGATTTCAACGAGATCAAGAACAACCTGAATACCTGCATCGATGCTATAAGCTCCATGGTTGACGAGACTGGAATTGTCATAAAAGCTTCCACGGAAGGCAAGCTCGCCACGAGGGCTGAGGCG
>JACQXT010000008.1 GCA_016208665.1 Chitinivibrionia bacterium
CACCGACGGCCAGGCAATGAGAGGCTACGGCAATCCCCCGGCCACCTGGGCTATCGAAGCGAACATGGAGCAGCTCGCCGAGGCAGCGGGAATCGATCCTTATGAATTCCGCCTCAGAAATGCCAACGAACCCGGAGAGTTGACACCCCAGAACTTCAAGATTACGAGCTGCGGCTTGAAAGAATGCATGGAAGAGGTGAAGAGCCGCCTTGGATGGGAAGGCAAACGCCACCAGAAAGAGGGCAGAGGGTTTGGTATGGCCTCCCTCGTCCATGTGGGCGGAGGCGCCCGCGTCTACAAGTCCGACGGCTGCGGCACCATCATCAAGGTGGACGATTTCGGGAAGATCGTAGTTATCACGGGTTCTTCAGAGATCGGTCAGGGTTCGGAAACCATCATTTCCCAGATTGTCTCGGAGGTCCTGGGCGGTATCCCCATGGATGACATCAGCATCGTCAACAACGATACCGACGTCTGTCCGTGGGACGTGGGCGTGCATGCAAGCAGGACCACCTTCATCGCAGGCAACTCAGCCCTTGGTGCGGCAAAGAAGATCAGGGAACAGATATTCGAGATCGCCGGACCGGCCCTCGGTGAAGACCCGACCAATCTGGAAATGGAAAAGGGCGTCATATTCTCCAAGCTCGATAAAGAGAAGAACATGGCCCTGGGCAAGATCCTCAGGAAGAGCCACTATACTCCGGGCGGCAGGATGCTCACGGCGGAATATTTCTACGATCCGCCGAATGAGAACTTCGACCGCGATTTCAAGGGCAACCTCTCCGTCTCCTACGCCTACGGCGCACACGGCGTTGAGGTGGAAGTGGACAAAGAGACAGGCCAGGTAAAGATCATCAACTATATTGCCGCACACGATGTGGGCAAGGCCTTGAACCCCATGCTCCTGGAAGGGCAGATATCCGGCGGAGGCGTCATGGGCCTGGGCTATGCCATGAGCGAGAATATGGTCTACAAAGAGGGCAGGCTGATGAACGCCAACTTCCTCGACTACAAGCTCCTCACAGCGAAGGATGTGCCCAAGATGGAGGCGGTCATCGTGGAGACCGATGAAAAGGACGGTCCTTACGGGGCGAAGGGAATCGGAGAACCGGGACTGGTGCCTACGGCCCCGGCGATCGCGAACGCCATCTACGACGCCGTAGGGGTGAGGATAAAGGATCTGCCGATTACACCGGAGAAGGTCCTGGCGGCGCTGAAGGCCAAGGGTTGACCGGTCGCAGCGGGGGGCGGCGCGTGATGCGAGCATCTGCTTCGTTGCGCGTCGCGCTGCGGGACTGCGACGTACGTAAAGAGTACGCCTTCGTTCCTCGCGCTTGCGCGCCTCGCATCTGCATCGCCTGACCCGCCGCCCGGAAAGGCAGGAGCTAAGCCCGGCCCTCGCGTTCCCCGCATCTGAAGCTCTTTACCGACGGCGAGGGTATAGCAGGCGGCTATGTCGAAGCAAAAACTGCCGCGAGAGGCCGAATAGGGGCGACCCCCTCTTACGAGAGGACGGGCGTTAGCCCCAGTAAATGGAGGGAAACATGTCGGAAAAGAACTACAGGCTGGGTTGTGATATCGGGGGGACCTTTACCGACTTCGTCCTCTTGAACGATAAAACAGGGGAGATTTGGACGAGCAAATGCCTCACCACTCCGAAGGACCCCTCGGACGCAGTGGAGCAGGGCATCCGCGCCCTGGAGGTCGCGACGCCGGGGTTTGTCCCCGAGATGCACGAACTCATCCACGGCACAACGCTGGTGATCAATTCCATCATCGAGCGGAAGGGGGCCAGAACGGCCCTGATCACCACAAAGGGCTTCAGGGACGTGCTGGAGATCGGTCGCGAGATGCGTTACGCCCCCTATGATATCTTCGCCGAATTCCCCAAGCCCCTCATCCCGAGGCGGTACCGCTTCGAGGTGGATGAGCGGGTGAGAAGCGACGGGACCGTGCTCAAGGCACTGGACCGCAAAGAGGCGGCAAAGGTGGTAAAAGCCGTGGCCAAGGCAGGCGCCGAATCCGTGGCCATCTGCCTGCTCAACTCCTTTGAGAACCCCTCCCACGAGCTCATGTTGAAGGAACTCGTGGAAAAGGAGATGCCCGGTGTTCCCATCTCCCTGTGAGGATCATCGAGTCCGGCCCGACTGCAGCGGTCATCGCCGGGCAGTACTACGGAAAGCATTTCAACATCCCCGAGATGTTCTGCTTTGACATGGGCGGCACCACGGTGAAATCCTGCCTCATACAGAAGGGTGTTGCCGGTGTCGTGCCCACCTTCGAAGTGGGCAGGGTGCAGCGGTTCATGAAAGGAAGCGGCCTCACCATCCAGGTCCCTGTTGTGGACCTCATGGAGATCGGTGCCGGCGGCGGCAGCATCGCCAAGGTGTCCAAGATGGGGACTCTCCAGGTTGGCCCGGAGAGCTCTTCCGCCGACCCGGGGCCCATCTGCTACGGCAGGGGAGGCAAGAACCCCTGCGTCACCGACGCGGACCTCCTGCTGGGATACCTGGACGAGAATTATTTCCTCGGCGGAGAAATGAAGCTGGACAAGAAAGCGGCAAAGAAAGGCGTCGAGGAGAAGATCGCGAAACCCCTTGGGGTTACATACATACAGGCCATCTGGGGCATCCATGACCTAATCAACGAGACCATGGCAGCCGCTGCCAAGACCCATATCGCGGAAAAGGGCGGAAACCCGAAGATCGTCACCAAAAAGCTCGGCGCCCCGAGGATGCTCATTCCTCCCAACGCCGGTGTCGGTTCGGCCTTAGGGTTCTTCACGGCGCCCCGCGCCTTCGATGTGCTGCGAAGCCACAAGGTCTCCCTGGGCGACTCCAATTTCAAAGACATTGAGAAGATCTTCAAGGGCCTCGAAGGTGAGTCCGGCAAGACCCTGAAGAAGGATACCACGGGCGACACCGTCCGGTTCGAAAGGTCTGTGGACATGCGGTTTGTGGGGCAGGGCGCGGAGACGAACGTCCCCATTGCGGCCAAGGATTTTTCGAAATTGAAGAAAGAGGAGGTCCGCGCGCTTTTCGACGAAGTCTACAAGAAGCTCTACGGCAGGACCTATCCCGACTCGGAAGTGGAATTCATCAACTTCAAGGTCAGGGCGAGCCTCCCGGAGAAGCTGCTGCAGCTCCCGAAACTGACGAAGAAGAAAGGGCAGAAGTTGGAGCAGGCAATCAAGGGACAGCGGAAAGCTTACTCGGCCATCGCCGGAGACTTCATCCCCTACACCGTCTATGACCGGTACAAACTTTTCCCTGAGGCGACCTTCCGGGGTCCTGCCATTATCGAAGAGAGGGAATCGACCCTCATAGTCGGAGAGGATACGACAATCCGGGCCGACGGCTTCGGCTTCCTCTGGGTAGATTTTGACGAGGTGCGCTCATGAAAAAATTTGATCCCATTACCCTTGAAATCCTCTGGCGCAGGCTCATTTCCGTGGTGGACGAGGCAGACGGGACAGTGGCCCGTACGGCATTCTCCAGCCTTCTCCGCGATGCCCATGACTATACCTGCATGTTTACCGACAGGAAAGGGCGCGAACTGGCCCAGGGTTCCTTTGCCACACCGGGCCAGTCGGGAGCCATGGCCTTAGGGATAAAGAACCTCGTCAACAGCCTCCCCCTCGAGACATACCAGCCGGGGGACATCTTCATCACCAACGACCCCTGGGCCCTTGCAGGCCACCTGAACGACGTCTGCGTCATGAGCCCCATTTTCTACAAGGAGAAGGTGGTGGCCTTTACGGCATGCGTCTTCCACCATTCCGACATAGGAGGCCGCGTCTCCTCGGACAACCATGAAGTCTTCGAGGAGGGGCTCTTCATCCCCCTCGTCAAGCTCTACGACAAGGGCGTCCTCAACGAGTCCGTGATGGAGATGATCCGCTGGAACGTCCGGACTCCGGAGGAAGTGGTAGGGGACATCAGGTCCCAGATTGCGGCGAACCACGTCTGCGCAGAGAAGATCCGGCAGATGCTCAAAGACAATGACCTGGAGAACTTAGATGACCTTGCCGACCAGATCATCGGCAGGACTGAGAAGAGCATGCGGGAGGAGATCGAGAAGATCCCCGACGGCGTCTACAGGGCCGAAGGCATCATAGAGCAGACGAAAGGCAAGGGAGACGTGCTCATCAAGGCCAAAGTCGAGGTGAAGGGAAGCGACATATTCGTTGACCTCGACGGCACATCGGGCCAGGTGGACTGGGGCGGCAACGTGGTCTTCAATTTCACCTATGCCTATGTCTTCATGGCAATGAAAAGCATGTTCGGGCCCGACATACCCAACAACGACGGATGCGCGGCGCCGATCCACCTGAAAGCGCCTGCAGGGACGGTGGTGAAC
>JACQXT010000009.1:0-3647 GCA_016208665.1 Chitinivibrionia bacterium
CCATCTGGCCTTCCAGCCAGTAGCGGCCCGAGGTCGGCACGTCGAGGCAGCCGATGAGGTGCATCAGCGTCGATTTCCCGGATCCGGAAGGGCCCATGACGGCGACATATTCGTTCCTGGCGATATCCAGAGTGATGCCGCGCAATGCATGCACCTCATCCGCCCCCAGGAGATACGTCTTTGTGACGTCCCGGAGCGACAGCATGGCGTCCGTCGGCGGCGGCATTCTATTCATGATCCTGCGATCCTCCCGCTTGGGCTTCATCCGCTTTCTGAGCTTCGTTGTTTATGGTCACGGCGGCGCCGTTCTTCAGGTCCTTGGAAATCGCGCGATAGCTGCCTGTGACCACTTCGTCGCCCTCCTTGAGACCGTCGACGATCTCGATGAGTTCATCGCTCTGAATCCCGGTCTTGACCTGCTTGGCGACCGCTTTTCCGGCTTCGATGCAGAATACGATTTCGACGAATCCGTCCTTATCGGCCGTGTACAGCGACTCCGCCTCGGCGCGCGTTTCCCCTTCCCGCACGAGTTGATCCACGGTCCTCACCGCGACCGCCTCTATGGGCACGCTGAGCGCGTTTTCCATGGTTTTTGTAACGACATCCGCGCTGGCGGTCATTCCCGGACGAAGCGTCTCCGGCGGATCGACAATGCCGATCTTGATCTCGAATTCCGTTTTCTGTTCGGAAGTGCCCGCGCCGGATACATTCGCGCTATTGGCGATCTCGCGGACGATGCCTTTGAGCTGCTGTTCCGGCAGGGCGTCCACCTCGATCTCCGCTTCCTGACCGACGGCAACGGAAATGATATCGTTCTCGTCCACGTTGACCCGAGCCTCCATGTCCGAGAGATCCGAGACCACGAGGATCACATCTCCCTGAAACTGAGATCCTATCGCAATCTCGCCCACTTCCTTGTTCAGGTCGCTGATCGTGCCCGCCATGGGCGCGTATATGGTGGTCTTGGACAGATCATCGCGGGACTGCTTGAGCGCCGCTCTTGCCTGCTTCACCATGTTCAAGGCGGATTCGTAGCGCGATTTTTCCACCTGGTACGCCGCTTCCTTCGCTTCGAAAACCGATTGCGACTCCAAGTTCTGGCGCACGAGTTCCTTGGACCGGGCGAATTCTTTCTCGGTGCTTTTCAAATTCTCCATCACCAGATTGGCGTTCGCCTCCGCTCCTCGCACATTCGCCTCTGCGCTCTCGACGGCCGCGAGGTAGCGTTCCCGGTCCAACTCGACCAGGAATGTGCCTTTTTCGACCCATTGTCCTTCCGTGACGGCTAATTTCGTAATCTTCGCACTGACGTCGGCGCTGATATTCACCTGCACTTTGGGTCGGATTTTCCCCGTGGCATTGACCTTCTGCACTATTCTCTGCCGATCGACCTTGGCGGTCTGCACCGCCAGGACGCCGTTATTACGGCCTCGGAGAGCCAGGCCGAGCGCGATGCCGCCGAGCACTATCACCGCCGCACCGCCGATCAGAAGGGGTTTTTTCTTCATGTCCGAGCTGCCTCCATTGTTTTATGGGTCCGAGTCTTATGCGAAACCATGTAATGTAAATAGACCTACGCAATTACCGAAATGAAGTTGCCGCAATATTGATCAATTTTAATGAGAGCGACATCCGGCGGGCAGAGCCGTTTTGATCATAAGTCGATTTCGTCCGGCGGCTTTACTCGAAGAATGGCGTCCCCAACGGGATTCGAACCCGTGTTGCCGCCGTGAAAGGGCGGTGTCCTAGGCCAGGCTAGACGATAGGGACGCTTGAGAGCGAGTATGGCAGAAAAATGAGATATATTCAAATAGCAAGTTGGCGGCGGAAAGTCAAACAAAATCAGCTTCCCGTCGCTTCACCCCTGTCCCTATAAGATGAATCCCCCCCGCAGATTCATTGACCGGTTCCCTCTCTGCCGGTTGGAGATCCGCCGGCAGGGGGCCTCATGACACTCCGGACTTCGCGCTCTCCTACTTTATACGCCTGATAACTCCGATCACCTTCCCCACAATCCGTATGTCCCCGTCTCGCGGATCCAGCCGGATGGGCTCTATGGACTCATTCGCCGGCTCGAGATACGCTACATTCCCGCGCTTGGCAAACCGTTTTACGGTGGCCTCGTCGCCTATGAGCGCAACGACTATATCGCCCTTTTCCGCCTTCCGGAGCGGCTGCACCACAAGAATATCTCCGTCAAGGATATGCGCGCCGATCATGCTCTCCCCCCGCGCCCTGAGGAGAAACGCTTCCCGCTCGCCGAAGAACCGCTCATCTATCGAAAAAATATCCTCCGCATCCTCCACCGCGAGCGCCGGAGCGCCTGCTTGAACGCTCCCGATGAGCGGGAGGCTGATTGATCCCGGCCGATCGTCATGCCTCCGCAAGACTCTTCGCGCCGGCTCCGTAACCTCCATCGCTCGGGACTTGTCCCTCGTTCTTCTGATGAATCCCTTGTGCTCAAGTGCGTCAAGATGCTGGCTCACGCTCCGGGGCGATCTCAGGCCGCACGCATCCCCGATTTCGCGCACCGTTGGAGGGTACCCGAACCGCTCGATATAGCTCTCGATACCGTCAAGGATGTCTCTCTGTCGGCTCGTCAGACTCTTTCTCTTCATTGGTTGCCGTTCCTTCGTTGAATGCCTTGAGCGCGATCGCCTCGCACACCTTCTTGTCGTCCCTGATGCTCACTCTCCCTCTCACGGTGACTTTCTTCCCCTCCTCGAGCTGGTTTCCGAACTGCACGAACCGGTCCCATGGGATAAATACGTGCACGAATGCGCTGAAGTCGAACAGCACAAAGAAGCCCAGGATCTTGCCCGAGCTGGTCTTGAGCCGCTGCACGTTGCTGACCCGCCCCGCGATTTCAACGAGGGATGCGGTCTTGCGGGAGTAGAAATCCTCGAGGACCGATATGACGGGATACTCTTTGAGGAGATCGACCTCGTGGTTGACGTGCGACTTCTCGTTCAGAATCTTGTCCATGAGATCGCTGCCGCTGCCGGCGGCGCTCGCCCGGGGCTCGGAGATGAATGGAAGCTCGAGCTGGTTCTTGAGCCCCTTCGTCGATGCGGCTCCGGGATCCTCGAACAGCTCGGGGAGCGCATTTATCATGTTCGTCCGCGACACCCCGGTGAAATCGAACGCCCCTGCCATGATGAGCTTGCCGACATCCTCGATCGCTATTCCTTTTCCCTGCATCCTGCGCAGAAAATCCTCGAGAGACTTGAACCGCCGCCTCCTGCTCCTCGTGTTGAGAATCTTCAAGAGCAAAGGATAACTGATCCCCTCGATCATATGAAGACCCAGGCGTATCTTGTCGTCCTCGAGCGTGAAGTAGAGTTCGCTCCGGTTGATGTCCACGGGAAGCAGCAACTCGCGCTCATGGACGTGTGCGAGATACATCTTCACTTTGGCTTCGTTGTCCCAGTACGTGTTGAGAAGCGACAGGAAGAAATGGCTCGGATAGTTCGTCTTGAGATAAAACATCTTGTAGATGAGCAGCGCATCCGCGAGCACCCGCTGGCGGCTTACCATTCTCGACGAGTAATGGAGGATCTTCTCGAACCACGAATTCGCCTCTTCGAGGGGAATGTCTTCGTTGGCCGTGTGCCGCATGAACTCCTTTCGAAGCATGGAGAGCACGC
>JACQXT010000009.1:3688-5313 GCA_016208665.1 Chitinivibrionia bacterium
AGCATGGCATATGCCTCCGCGGTGCCGAGGCCCGTCAGAATGGACAGGATATCCCTGAGCTGTTCCTCGTAGAGCAGTATCCCGCGCATCCTGCCGAGAACCACCATCAGCTCGGGCTTGTAGTCGCAATCGGGCAGCTTTTGGGATTTATATTGCTCGAGCCGTTTCGCATAGTTCTCCTCGCCGGGTCTCGACCGCAGCAACGCCAGAAAATCGATGAGATCCTCCATCGATTGCGGGCCGAACGAGGCGCAGAGGCTCTTGACGTTTGTGTTCTCGAGCATGTATACGCCGATCGACTCTCCGTGCATGACCTCCTGCCACACCGCTTCGTCTTCCCTCGGCAGATTGTCCCATCCGAACAACTTCGTCCGCTGCTTCCGAAGCTCCCGCTCGGTCTTCATACACACGCTGAGGCTCCCGAGAATCGTGAAATCGATCCGAAACACGTTGCCGGCGGGAAACGCATCCTTCGTCGCCTGTACGAATACGTCGCCGCCCGCCCGGTCGATGAATCTCCCCAGGAAATCCTGAATCGGGGCCGGGGACAGAATCAGGCTCCGCTTGGTCTTGATGAAACCCGTCGGCCGGCCTTCCAGGAGCGCGGCGTGCCTGACGAGTTGGCGGACGCTCGCCGAACGCCTGAAGAGCGCGCCCAGCGGCTTGCTCTCTTCGCACAATTTCATGAGCGATATTCCCGGGTGCTGCATGGCTGTCCCGATGACGTCTCCGATCTCGTCTTCCTCCATCTCGACGTATTTCGCCGCGGCCTTGAGCGCGCGTATCGGCGTCAGATGCTCCACTCCCGGCACGTATGCGAGATGCTTGGCGTCCAAGAGCGACGCAAGCGACCGCAGCACTACTCCCCTGTCTTCCGTGGCGATCTGAATCTCGAGCACCTTCGTGTGCGCGGATACGCGGTCCAGGATCGGCTTGAAGGCGAAGTCGTCCGCATACGGATTGAACGACGTTATATTCAGAAGATACGCGCACAGCGATTGAACGTTGAGACCGGTCGCCGGCCCGAGCCACACCTTCTCCCGCTTGAGCGTGGAAATAATCTCATGAAAGAGGAGAAACGGCTCCACGAGCCCTTCGGAAAGAATCTGCTCGAGTTCCGACTCCACTATGCCCTTGTAGTACCTGTTCTCCGAGCGGTCGAGATAGTGGAAGTAAAGATTGAATCTCCTCCACACCTTGTCCAGAAACAGCCGCTCGGCGTCCTCGTGAATGCGCAGGAGATGCTCGAACACGGATGCGCCGCCGGATTGCGTGAACTCCTCGAGAAGATCGCCCGCGATCATGCCGTCGATCCGCGCCGTGTTCCGGTACGCCTCTTCGTATGTTTCGAAGAACGCCGCCATTTCCGCAGGCGTGCGCATGCCGCGCGGCCCCGATTCGGCATCCGGGTCGAAGAAACCCCGATCCCGGTCGCGAGATTCATCATCGCGCAGAAGGCCGAACGTCTCGTGCTTCTCCCTTCCCACGTAGCGCACGTCGCTCGTGAGCGCCGCCGGGACGCCCTTGCCGCGGCCGAGCGCAGCCAGTTCCCGGGCGAGTTCGCTTTCCCCCGCGCCTCCGTGATCCTGTATCTCGATGAATACGCGGTCCTTGAATGCCCATGC
>JACQXT010000022.1 GCA_016208665.1 Chitinivibrionia bacterium
ATAATCGTACGCCACCACGTCGTGCGTGGCGGATCTTTCCACGGCTTGCTTCTCGCTGCTGGTCAGTCTGACCTGCAGGGCAGAGAATATTTTTTGCGCGATTTCATCCTGTATGGCAAACACGTCCTTCAATTCGCGGTCGTATTTTTCGGACCAGATGTGGTAGCCGTCCTCGACGCTGATCAATTGGGCCGTAATCCGTATCCGGTCGCCGGACTTGCGGACGCTTCCTTCCAGCAGCGTTGAAACGCCGAGCTTCTTGCCGATCTCGCGCGCGTCCTCGGTCTTGCCTTTGAACGAGAACGCCGATGTCCTTGAAATAACCTGCAGGTTCTTGATCTTCGTCAGCGCATTGATGATTTCTTCCGCGATGCCGTCGCAGAAATACCCCTGGTCCTTGTTGGCGCTCATATCGATGAACGGGAGCACCGCGATCGAGTGCGCGCCTTCATGGCTTCCGGAACCGCTCTTCGCCGCGCCTTCCTGCACGTGTTTCTCCGCCGCCCTCAAGAGCGGGAGGACATCCGCGATTTTCTGGAAGCGTTCGTCGGACCGCTTCGCCAACATCCGCTCGATGATGCTCTTCAATTCGCCGGAAATGCCGGGGCGCAGCTTGGCTACCGGCTCCGGATCCTCGTTCAAAACGGCGTACATGACCGCCTGCGAGTAGAGCCCGTTGAACGGCAGCCGGCCGGTCACCATTTCATAGAGACACACCCCCAGCGACCATATATCGGTCCGCTCGTCTGCGCCTTCTCCCCGCGCCTGTTCCGGAGACATGTATGCGGCGGTGCCGACCTCCAGGATCGACGTGGTCGCATCCCGATGGTCCATGATGTCCGCCATGCCGAAATCCATTATTTTCGCCTGGCCGTCCTTGGCCACCATGATATTCGAACTCTTGATATCGCGGTGGATGACGCCGCGGGTATGGGCGGCCTTCAACCCCTCGGCGATCTGGATGGCGATGCGGATCGCCTCGGGACACTCCAGGCGGCCGCGCGCGATCTTATCCTTGAGTGTGATTCCTTCGATGTAAGCGACGGCGAGAAAGAGCTGCGATTCGTCTTCATCGATTTCGAAGACGGTGCATATATTGGGGTGGTCGAGAGCGGCGGCGGCGCGGGCCTCGCGGATGAAACGTATCTTCTGGTCTTCGCTGCCGATGGCGAAGGGGCGGAGGAATTTCAAGGCCACGAGACGCTTGAGGTTGACGTCTTCGGCCTTGTAGACGACGCCCATTCCGCCTTCGCCGAGCTTCTCGAGTATCTGGTAGTGGGAAATCCGTTGCCCTTCCATGCCGTCCTCTTCGCTGCGGGGCCGGCGCACGCCGCACTCCGCAAGCCTAAGCAGCCGCTCTATCTTTTCCCCAGTTGCCGGAAGAGAACCGGGCGTTCCCGGATCCTCCGACACAATCCTAATCAGTCGGTAAGCGTTTGTCAAAAAGAAAGTTGCGGATTGCGGCCGGCCGGCGAACACCGGCCGATCCGAAGGATGTTCAAGCCATCTCGAAGCCCAAGCCGGGCTTGCCGGTGGGATAGAGGATGCCCCTTCGCAATTTCACGGCTCCGGCGGTGGGATCCCCCTGGAGCCCGATGAAGCCGTCGAGATCGCAGTAGTGGATGTTGGGGCGGGCCAGGGCGAAATGGAGCCCCGCGGCGATGCTGAGAGCGGCCTCGTCCATGCAGCCGACCATGACTTCCAGCCCGGCGGACTTGGCCACGCCGTTTATGAGGAGCGCCTCATAAATGCCCCCCACCTTCATGAGTTTCACATTGACCATGTCGACCACGTCGCGCCGCGCCAGGCGGAACGCGTCGAGCAAGTTCATGAGGCTTTCGTCCGCCATGATCGGGAGCGGAACCTTGCTTGTCACGGAAGAGAGAAGATCCGGCCGGCCCTTCGAAATGGGCTGCTCGAGGAGTTCCAATCTCGCCGCGCGCGTCGCTTCGACGAACGCGATCGATTCATCCACGGAGAATCCCTGATTGGCGTCGAAGCGAAGCTCGATATGCTCCCCCACCGCTTCCCGAACCTTCCGAACGCGTTCGATATCGTTGTTGACGTCTTTGCCGCCCTTGATCTTCAAGGCCGTGAGTCCTTCGCGCACCCCGTGGCGGGCCTGGGCGATCGTCCTCCGGGGCGGCGCAGCCGAAACCGGTCACGCCCTTATCGGTCTCGATTCGAAGGAATACATTCGTGGCGTGGCTGACAGTTTCGTATGCGATGGTGTACGGTTCATCCAGCTTCATGTGAACCGGCCACGCCTCCGCCTTTGTGATCTTCATGATACTATAGCCGCCTCTGGAAAATCTCATCGAGCGTGAGCTTCTTCAAATCCTCCACGAACTCGACGAGGTGCGTGATCATGATATCCCACATCTTGGCTCCCTTTTCGGCCGACGCCTTGGTGGGATCCCCCATCACACCGTCCCTCGATATCTTTTTCGTAAACGCGTGCCAGGAGATGCTCCGCTTCGAAGTGAAGTCCAGGTACCTGCTCGAGAATTTCGGAACGAACTTCCTGATCTCGCTGGTTCTCACGACCTCGGGCCGCACGGCCAGGGTCGTGCTGGTCTCGATTTCGCCGGCGTGCACGTCGTTCGGCGTATCGATCATCGAATAGATATCGACTTCGCTGGTCTCGCCGGAATCGACGCATACGAAGATGTGTGCGTCCTGGTTTATTCTCTGGGCCGCGAAATTGAGCGCCGGATCGTTCCCCCCGTGCGCATTGATGATGACGAGCTTCGAAATGCCGTTTCGCGCCACGTTCATTCCGATTTCATAGACGAGCTGCGCCAGCGTCTTGTTGGCGATGCTGATGGTTCCGCCGAAGTCGTCGTGATAGTACGACACCCCGTAGGGTATGACGGGCAACACGACCGGTTTCGGGTCGCTGCACCGTTCGGCCACCGACCGCGCCAGATGATCGGCGTCGAACGTGTCGGTATCGAGCGGGAGGTGCGGGCCGTGCTGCTCGATCGATCCCACCGGAAGCAGCGCGACGTCGACTTCCTTGAAGTATTGGCTCGCCTCGGGCCAGGTCAGATCTCCCAACATATATCGCGACGATTTGTCCTTCCGAGCGTCGATTGATTTCATTTCCGGCTTGCTCCTCTCGAAACGGTACGGCTGGTACATGGCGGGATCGTTCAGCGGATCGATATCGACCCATACCTGCCCCCGGCGCCTTGCCGCTCCGCCGGCATACTCGAGAAACAATGTGTAGAGCGGACGGCGCATGTCCTGGGGAATGGACTCCATGGGCGACCGCTCCCGGTCGAACCTCAGTTTCAGAACCTCGGGGTGTTCGACCGCCCTGATGTTCGCGGCCGCCGGCCGGCGAAACAGCCCCTTCCGGTCGAGCATCCACAGCATGTGCTCGGCTCCCGAGCGTTCCTGATGCAGACCTTTTTCGGAGAGCGAGCCGAGGCACCGCCGTATCTGGTCCTTCGTATAACCGCACAGGGACGGGTCGCCGCCGTTCGCCGCGATCATCCCGACGATGCGCCGGCACTTCTCGCAGCCGCCGCAGGGCTTCACGCGCCGGCCCTCGATGTGAGTCGCGTGGCACGACACCTGATGCTTGAGCAGGTTGGGATACCGCTGCACGAGGATCCGCTCGATCAGGAGTTCCGAAAGCGGACGCAGGATGGAAAACTGCGCCGCACCCCAGCGCTTTCGCGAATAGTAGCGGCTCAGCGTGTTATCGAAGTAGCGGCTCTGGTCGTACAGTCCGTTGTGGTGGGTAATCCCGTCGCGGGAAAGACGCAGCGTCGTATCGTATTCATCGCCGACGACCAGCCTGCCGATTCCCCGCTTGCGCATGAGCGGCAGGGCGCCGAAGAGAAAGACGGCGACGGTCCACAGACGGATCGGGTACTCGTCGGATCTGACCGATGAGAAGTCCTGCCTGATGAAGGGAAAGTGCCGGAGCATCCACGCAAACACCCGGTCCGAGTTCATCCACACGCGCGCGGTGTGGGGCACGCGGCGCTCGAAGTGGCGGTACGCGTTCAGCGCGGTAAACCAGTGGCGCCCCGATTCATTGCAGAAGATCGGATGAGTCTCGCACCCGATATCGTTCAAGGCGCCGTAGCTCAGCAGGCTGTCCTTGCCTCCGCTCGAAAGAACCGCGATCCGGTCGTGCCTGCTTTCCGAAGGGCTCCAGAACAGCTTTTCGGATGCGCGCGAATCGGGGAATTCCAGCTCGGCGCGCAGGTAGGATTGCCGCTTGACCGCAGGCAGATGAGCCGCCGGTCCGATGACGAACGGATTGTGTTCGAGGAATTTCTTGACGTAGATTTCTCGCGCCGTGTTCTCCGCCATCTCCGCGAGGAAACGCCTGTCGGCGAAATCGAACGATCCTCTGAACACGAGCCGGTCGCAGAAGAGCCCGTAGTTCAGCGCTATCTGCGCGGCAATCATGTTGGCTAGGTTGCGGGACGCCTTCTCGTTCTGGTCGAACACGTCTTCCTCATAGCGGTAGATGAGATCGACCGTGTGCTTCTCTTTGCCGCGGCGGACGGTATAGGGCGCGGTGAAGCGCCTCTTCTCGACGCGGACCGGCCCCACCTCCAGCGCATCGAAGCTGCGAAGTATATCCAGCTCGTTTGTGCTTGTGTGCGAACGCCTGCTCATTGATTCCCTCCGTGCCGCGTTCCCGGCCGCTCGGGCGCGGGCCCGCGATCGATCACGGCGCGGTGCGCGCGCTCATGTGCCCTGCGAGGACGCGAACCAGTCCGGCGGAGCCTTCGATGAGCACGTCGAACGCCGGGCGTCCCGTCGATTGTTCTATGGCCTTGCACTCCCGCGCAACCTGCTCCCGGGTCATCGACTCATGATTGACGGCAATCGCCACGACCGGCTTCCCGGAAACAAGCTCGATGGCCTCTATCTGCCGGCTGAGCGGGTGGATGGGATACCCGGGAAATCCGTCGTACTCCTTCCTCGCGGGGGCATGCTGCAGTACGACGACGTCGGGGCGCCCGGCGGCGAGGATCTCGTATCCGCCCGGGTACGCGGGGTTCATCAAGCTCCCCTGCCCCTCGATCACGATCGCGTCGGGCCGGCGCTCCAACCATGCGCTGTACACGGCGTATTCGATCTCGCCGGCCAGGAAATCGCTGACCAGCGAATCCAGCAGAATGCTGTAACGGGCTCCCTGCATCCATGCGGTCTGCCCCGTTCCGATCATCTCCGCGCTGTACCCCGCCTCCTCGAATCCCTGGACGATCTTCCAGGCGGTGGTGCGCTTGCCGACCGCCGAATCGGTGCCGAGCACCGCAATCTTGAACGATGTCACTTTCTCGATGTTTCCCGTGAAGAAGTGGAGGTTGTTCCTGTCCGGCGGCTTCCGGACGTCGCGGAGCACGACGCCGCGGCTCGCGGCGAGAGCGGCGAGCTCCGGGTCCTCCGCCAAAAAGTCGTGCAGCCCGCAGTCAACGTTCAGTCCCAGCCGTATGGCGGTCTTCACATCCTCGCGGGCGGCCGCGCTCAAACGCCCGCCGTCGGGAGCCAATCCGACGACGAAGTGCGTCGCCGTGCGGCCCCGGCCGACCGCCGCCTGCACCGCCGCCTCCACCGAACCGACCACCGGAATGCCGTAGTCGGCTCCGTCGAGTATCTCGCCGGCCTCGCGGCCCTGGTACCTGCTGTCGATCACCGCGAGAACGTCATAGCGTTCCGTGAAACGAACCAGGCCGTGGGCTGTTTTTCCATTGGGCGTGTTGAAGGCTCCTTCGCAGTAGACGATGGCGGGCGCTCCGGCGGCCATCATTTCTTTCCCGTCAGGATGACGACGTAGCGGTCGTTCATGAGCGGCTCTTTCGTGTGCCGTTCGAGAAGGGCCACGAGGCTTGCCGTGGAAGCCGGCAGCACGTTCAGCCCCTCGCGTTCGCGGATCAGCTTGGATACCGAGAGCATCTTCTTGTCCGACGCGTTCGTCGCCCAACCGTTCGTCATCCTGATCGCCTGCAGGGCGGGCTCTCCGTCGATGGCGTGCCAGTTGACGAGCGGTTCGTTGACGCTCGTTTCCCGTATGTCGTCGGGCGAGAGATCCTCGCAGTGCGGCGTGTTCTTGAGCCATGACTGCACGATGGGGTTCTTGCGGGACGAGGAACCGGCGACAATGCGCGGCATCTTGGAGGTTTTTCCCCTCCGGTAGAGACTGAGAAATCCTCTGAATACGCCGGCGAGCGTCGTCCCGTTCGACACCGGCACGGCGACGATGGTCGGCGCGTCGCGGAGTTCGTCGTAGATTTCGTAGGCTATCTGGCCGTAGGCGTGAATCTGGATGGACGTATTGGCCCCTCCGGGATTCGCGTCGTATATCTCGTCCTGCTGCGCTCTCGATTGGGACGCGAGCACCGCTTCTTCGTAATCGTTTCCTTCACGGACAATTTCGGCGCCGAACGATTCCATTTCCTTGATCCGCGGCGTGTGGTAATTCATGGGAATATAGACGAGGCACCGAAGACCGACGAAGGATGCGGCAAGGGAGACCGCGACGCCGAAGTTTCCGCAGGTCGCAACGGTGATGGCGTCGAATCCGCGCCTCAGAGCGTCGCGCGCCTGGACGAACGCAATCCGGTCTTTCTGCGTGCCGGATGGATTCCCGCCCTCGAATTTGAAGAAAAGCTGGCGCATGGAAATCTCGCGCTCGAGGTTTCGCGCCCTCGAGAAGTACGTGTCCCCGACTTCCGAGTCGATAATGTCGTCGAACGCTTCCAGCCGCTCTTCGAGCGGGCGCTGGGAGTCCTTCGCCATCCTCGTCGTCATCGCGAGCACGTCGGCAAAGAGATCCTCCTGCGACGACGCTCCGTCCATGACGGTTTCGAGCATGACGCCGTTTTCCTTGACGGCGCTGTTGGCGTTGCTCGCGCCGTCCGTGTTGCTCGCACCGTTCGCATTGTTCGAATTGACGGTGCTGTTCGTGCTGTTTTGGTTGGTTGCGCTCATGTGAAATCCTCGATCAATGGTAGATCCTGCTTCACACCGCGGCACACGGGATTCCCGGCCACTGACCGCGTCCGTAAACCGGGCACGGGCACATTATTCTCCAAAGCCAGGGGGACTGCAAGGATGAATTTCGCATGCGGCGGGCCCCGCCGCCGGTTTCCCGTGATGCCTCCCCGCTTCCCGCCCGGTGCCTCGGCCCGGCGATCCTTCGCATCCGGGCGCCTCGTCCCCTGCCGGTCCGGGGCGATGGGTCCGTTCCGCGGGCGGGCCGGCCCGAAACAGGCATGGGACCGGGTTCGGAGGCCGTTTTTCGACAGGGAGGCGCGATTCATGTTGATATTACTATTTTATTTTTCGTAATATCGTGTGTCATGAGGATGTTCCTGCGCATATTCATTGTCGCGGCGATCGCCGCGGCGCCGTGCCCCCGGGCTTTCGGCCACGACCTCTGGCTCGAGCGCACCGGCGCCGGTCTCGCGCTGCTGAGCGGACACCGGCACTCGACGCACGAAGGGGCCGATCTCGTAGAATACTCCCCCTCCGTCGTCCTCCGTGCAGAGTGCTTCGCGGCGGACGGCGCCGCGTCCGTGCCGGAGCTCACCGATACATACCCGGTGACCGTCGCCGCGCGGTGCGCCGCCACTTGTATCTTCACATCGACCGGTTATTGGACCAAAACGACATACGGCACGCAGAACGTGCCGAAAACGAAAGCCCGTTATCCGGTTCAGAGCTGGTTATCCTACGAGAGCGTCAAACGGATCGATGCCTGGAGCGATGCGCTGGCGCGGCCCCTGACGCAGGAACTCGATATCGTGCCTCTCGGCAATCCGTTCGAGGCGGGCGCCGGCGGGAAACTCCGCCTGATGGTCGCGTTCGAGGGCAATCCGGCGGAAGGGATCATCGTGTGCTACATGGGAAAGCCCCGCGGAACGACCGGCCGGGACGGAACCATCAACATACGTCTGAAAGAGCCGGGGCTCCAGATGATCCAAGCGTGCCGCCGCGCGCCCCTCGCATCCGCGGAAGCGGACGAAATCGTGTACACGACAACCCTGAACTTCGAACTCGAGGACAAATGATGAACGGATTCCTGCTCGCCTTCTTCCTCGTTGTTGCGTTTGCCCGGACGCCGGCGCTGGCCCACGACCTCAACCGCACGGTCACCCGCGATACGGCGGTGATCATTGAACTGACGTATCCGGACAAGTCCCCATTCTCCTTCGAAAGCTACGAGATCTTCCGCGAGAATGAGGAGACCCCGTTCCAGGTCGGGCGAACGGACGGCCGAGGCAGGATCGTATTCATCCCCGACCATAGCGGCGCGTGGCGCGTTCGGGCCTTTTCCGAGGACGGACACGGGTTGGATTTCACCGTCGAGGCCGGCGCCGAACGTCTCGACGTCGAATCGAGCGGACCGGCGCCCGGCAGGCTTTCGAAGACGATCATGGGCGTCGCCGTGCTGTTCGGCGTCTTTGGGATCGTCTCTTTGTTCTATAGAAGGAGGCCGGCGTGAGGATCGCATGCATCGTCCTTATCTGCTGCTGCGTGCTTGTCGAAGGAGCTCTCGCCCACCACGGCGTGGCGTCGCTCGGCGTCGCGGGACTCGAAGGCCCGGGATCGCCCATCGAAACGTCCAGTTCGGCGACATTGCCCAAAGGGAGCGTC
>JACQXT010000023.1 GCA_016208665.1 Chitinivibrionia bacterium
GAAATGCCCATCGGGCAAAGACCCCATCCTCCTGGAAGCTTTGGAGGATGCGTGCCTGGAGGTATTCACGGGCGATGCAGATCTTCTGATTCGTGTCGCCCTGGACGCTTTCCGCCAATTGTCTCAAGTGATCCTTCACGCCGAATTCATCTCCTCGTCTTCAAGTAGTTGATGGATGATCTTCACGGCCGACCTCAGCTTGGGCTTGCCGATTCGGTCCGCCAGCTTCTCCAGCGCTTTGGCGTCGATTGTCTCGGTATGTTGAAGACGGAGTTCACTCAGGTACGAATGTGTGTCCCCGCCCGGCGTGAGATACACGAGGTCGAGCAGGGCCTTCTCGGCAACGGCTATGAACGCCCTCTGGCCGGGCGCAACTTCTTGTTGTCTGAACCCGAAGAAATAATCGTGATTCATACGGCGATCGGTGAAGTTTCCCAGCGCCGTCTCGAGTTGTTCTGAGCGGCCGGTGGTCACGCTGGTACACACAGGTACGTATTCCGGAATCAAGCCGTGGAACGCGAGCGAGGATTGCAGGCTCACGTACGAGTTCTTGCGAAGAGTGTTAGCTACCAGGAACGGATGGGGTTCGATTTGCCGAAATGGCTGGGCGATAACGTATACACCTCTGCGCAATTGGATCAAGCGGCCGGTCTTTACCCACCGGCTGAGTTGGACGGACAACTCCGCCCTGCTCACCTCGCCGGTCTGGAGGAGTGAGGCGGAGAAAACGGGTTCACGACCCAAGATCGCCAGAAGATCGTGCCATTTCATACAGATAAGTTAACATATATGATAACTTACTGCAATCTAAATTTGTTTTGGAGAGGAACTTCTCACTGAGGCAATGATTTGAAGATAGCCGATTATTATGCGTAGGATCGTAAAACAGTCGTGACTATTTTACGATGGCCTCGCCGAATTGGCTGTTCAGCGGGCTTCAACGCCCGCCCATCATACTGTTTTATTATCAAGCCCTTCCGGCTATACTATCCCGGATGAAGTTGTGCGCCCTCGAACCGGGCTACCCTTCAGGCGGTTATACTAAAGAGAAAACAGATGATCGGGAAAACCATATCTCATTACAAGATCATCGAGAGGCTCGGCGAGGGCGGAATGGGTGTGGTTTACAAGGCTCAAGATATCAAGCTTGATCGTTACGTCGCCCTCAAGTTCCTTCCGCCGCATCTTACCGGCAATGAAGACGCCAAGAAACGCTTCATTCAAGAGGCAAAGGCTGCGTCCGCTCTCGATCATCCCAACATTTGCTCGATCTATGAGATCGGCGAGACACCGGACGATCAATTATTCATCGCCATGGCTTATTACGGCGGCGCGACACTTCGGAGCCGTCTCGTGTCGGGGCCGCTGGGAACCAATGAATCGGTGGAGGTTGTCAAGCAAATGGCTGCGGGCCTCGGCAAGGCGCATGAGAACAGGATCATCCATCGCGATGTCAAGCCTGGGAATGTCATGATCACCCAGGACGGCCAGGCGAAGATCCTCGATTTCGGCGTGGCAAAGCTTGCCGGAGGAACAAAGGTGACAAGAACAGGCTCGACAGTCGGCACGGTGGCCTACATGTCCCCTGAGCAGGCCAGAGGCGAAGATGTGGATGCGAGGTCGGACGTGTTTTCCACTGGAGTCGTTCTGTACGAACTCCTCACCGGACAGCTTCCTTTTCAGGGAGACCATGAGGCGGCGGTTCTCTACGAGATACTGAATGTGGAACCGCCTCCGATGGAACGGATCAATCCGAACGTGCCCGATTCGCTTCAACGGATCGTGGATAAAGCTCTGGAGAAGAATCGCAACAAACGCTATGCCGGCATGAGCGAGCTCCTTCAGGACCTCACGGCCGCCGGTTCGACGCCTGCGCAGTTGCCGGCATCGAACCGTAGGCGCTTGAGGTTCAGGTCCCGAATCATGCTCGCGGCCGCTGTGGCAGTTGTGATCATTCTTTTCGGCCACGCGGTTTTTGACTGGTTCATGGGCCGCTTTGAGAAAGTAGGGCGGCCCGGCGCCGAACGGGAGTTTGTAATCGCGGTGGCGCCGTTTTGGGGCATCAATGACAAGGCGATGGAAGAGGGCGCGGTGATGCAGAGACTGATCGTGCGGCATCTCACAATGGTCCTGGAGGGAGAAGGCGATGCAAGAGTGATCGGCTCGGAAGGCGCAGGTACGCCCCGTACTGTAGACGACGCCATGATCCTCGGCAGCAAACTTAAGTCCTCGATTGTTCTGTGGGGCGAAGTCCTCATGCTTCGCGATGAAGTGGAAATTCAACCCTATATGACGTTGATGCCCGCCGCGGGCCTGCGAGGCGCACGGGCCTCGCCGCGCAAATCCAACGAGGAGCGAGCGCTCCTGGTCAACCTCAACGAACCGGATCAGATCGAACTTAGAAAGACCAAGGCCGGAGAAGTAGGAGATGCTGTATTACTCAGTGCGGCTCGCTTCTATCGCAAGGGGAATCCCTCGAAAGCGCTTGCCATGCTCGACAGAATCTCGCCCCCATCGTCCGAGAGTATGCGATTGCGAGGTATGATCATGGCCGACGATGAGGCAAACACGACCTGGCGCTTGCGGAATACCGGCATGCAATGGCGCTCGATCCGGAAGACCCATACCCTCACATTTACGCAGGATTATTATACGCAAATCAGTTCAGGACCGATGAAATGATCACGGAATACGAACAGGCGGTGAGTCTGGATCCGGAGAACTATGACGCGTTGATCCGGCTGGCGAACGCCGTCGGACATGCCGACGAGAGGCGCCGCATGTATGAGAAATGCATTGCACTCGAGCCCTCGCGGCCCGATGCCCGGATCAATCTCGCCCAGCTCTATGAGGCGGAGGGACAGCCCGAGAAGGCGATGGCCGAAGTACAGCAGGCGTTGGCGCGGCGGCCAAACAACGCCTGGGTCAATGAGACACTCGGTTACATGCTCAAGGATCGGAAACGATACGATGAAGCCATAGCTGCATTCACAAAGGCGCTCGAGCTGGATTCGACAAGCTTCACGGCTCGCATTCAGCTGGGAAGTGTCTATTTGGAACTGGGATCCGCTTCAATCGCCGACGGCTGACGGATGTCTCTACTACATCGGACTTGCCCAGGAGAGACTAGGGCGCCTCGACGAAGCGCTCGCATCATACGAGAAATCGATCGAACTCGACCGTAGATGGCTGCCCCATTACATCTTCTATTATCTTGCCCTGCACCGGGCCGGGAGAAGTAATGAGGCGCAAAGGTTCATAGAGGCGTTGTCCGATTCGCTTAAATCCGCTGAGCCGCTTCCCGCCTTCGAGTTCTGGAAGCGCACTATAGAGTTCTACGCTGGCCGGCTTCCGGAACATGCGTTCTTCAAAGCGGCGAAGGCGGAAAATCCTGGGCAGGAACGAGCCAACCTGGAGGAGGTTTATTTCCATGCCGGGATGGCATACTTGCTGGGTCTTCCGATTGATCTGGAGTCCTCCGCGCCGGATACGGCAAAGGCGGAGGGCTTTCTTCGGAAATGCGCGGGTGAGCCGTCTTCCGGTACATTCGATTTTTCAGAGACCCAGGATATGGCACGCACGGAGCTGAAACGCCTTGGGGATCGGTAGCCCATACACCGCGAGGGTCCTGTCCCGGAGGTGATTGCACGAAGTTCGAGTAGAGCTGGCTGAATGCGCGCCGGACCGGCGATAGCGAATGCCGCCAGGCTCCCCTCGCTCTCCGGCTGGACAACCGGCTTCGGCGCACCCTATACTATCAAAATACCATTACCGGGGAGGCACGCATGACTGGTTCGAATCCACACGATACCATTTCCAATCAAACGCAATCGCTCCTGATCGCCCTGGCCTGGTTTGCAACGCTCTTCGTTTCGACTTTGCCGGATGCGCTGTGGGATCAATTCGCAAGCACCGCCCCATCGTGGCTCTTCTGGGCGAAAGCGGCGCTCCTGGCGGCCTTCATTCTTCTTGGGATCGCGTGGAAGAGCATCCGGCCGCTTCGTTTCTATTTCCTCATGCTCCTCGTCTTCACAGTTGCGTGGCGGATGTTTGCGTATATCCGGACTTCCACGACATGGCCGCTCTGGGAGGAAAACGTTTCGTGGACGGTGGGCATGCTTGGGATTCAGTTCCTGAAGTTCGGCATCGCGGCGCTTACGATCGTCGTGCTGCTCCTCGTGATGCGGCGGCGGCAGGATGCTTTTCTGGTCAGAGGACGGCTGGATGCAAGGGCGGAACCGGTTCGCTGGCTGGGCATGAAAGGCGACGCGCCCTGGAAATCCCTGGCGCCGATCGTCGCGGTCATCGCGGCGGCGATCATGGCCGTGGTCCTCGCGGGGGCCAACCGCCCGTCCGCGGAGACGCTGGTGCGGACCCTGCCCCTCCTGCCGGTGGTCCTGATCTTCTCGGCGACGAATGCCTGGAGCGAGGAGGTGAGCGATCGCGCGTCGCTGCTGGCGCCGCTCCGCGCAGTCGTCGGCAAAGGCCACGCGATGGCGATGACGTCGGTCTTCTTCGGATTGGCGCATTATGCGGGCGGCGTGCCGCTGGCGGTTCTCCCGACCATTCTCATGACGGCGTTTCTTGGCTGGTTCATGGCGAAGAGCATGCTGGAGACAAAGGGGCTCTTCTGGCCGTGGTTCATTCATTTCATTGCCGACATCCCGGTGTTTGCGTTTCTCGCGATCGGATCGGTGGGCGCGGGGGGGTGAGGGGGCTTACTCTCTTATCGCCAATCAAGCTTCGGAACGCGGCGGCTTAGCCGGCCTTGACAGAACCTCCTTATGTGATTATAATGTAATTACAGTCTGGAGGCATGTACTATGAAGACTCGTTTGGTTCAAATCGGCAATTCCCGCGGCGTTCGATTGCCGAAACTCATTATCGAAGAGGCCGGCCTCAACGACGAGGTCGATCTCCAGGTCCTGGAAGGCGCCGTCATCATCAGACCGCTCAGAGCTCCGAGAACGGGGTGGGAG
>JACQXT010000024.1 GCA_016208665.1 Chitinivibrionia bacterium
CCTGTTGCCGTGGGCGGTTGTATACGGCGCGTTCTACATCTTTCCATTCGTATTTTCGTTCGTCCTCGCCTTTCTCTCGTACAATCCGCTCAACGTGCAGGGCGCGGCGTTCATCGGACTGGACAACTTCGAGCGGCTCTTCCATGACCGCATCTTTTTGCAGGCTCTGAAAAACACCGTGATCTTCGTGGTAGGCACCGTGCCCATCACGACGGCTTTCGCCCTTCTGCTCGCACTCCTGCTTGGAGGCAGGATTCCAGGCAGGGGCTTCTTCAAGGCGGGATTCTTCCTTCCGTCGCTGATATCGACGGTGGTCATTGCGCTCTTGTTCAAACTCTTCTATTCGCCGGGCGGCGCGCTCAACGCAATGCTCGCGCCGCTGGGAATCTCAGGCAAGGCATGGTTGATGGATCCGGGCACCGCTCTCCCGGCCGTCATGCTCATGGACATCTGGGCGGCGACGGGATACTACGCGGTGATCTTCTACGCCGCCTGCGAAGCGATTCCGAAAGAACTCTACGAGGCCGCGGCACTCGAGGGCGCTGGCGCCATGGCGACCGCCCGCCGGATCACGCTGCCGCTCCTCAAGCCGGTCATGACCTTCGTATTGATCATCAATACGATTCGTTCGTTTCAGGTTTTCATCGAGGTGTTCGTCATGACGCAAGGGGGGCCCCTCGGATCGACGAACACGCTCGTGCTGTACCTCTATGAAACCGCATTCCGCAAGCTCGATTACGGGTACGCGAGCGCGATTGCGTATGTCGTGTTCGTGCTCTCCGCGGTGTTCTCGCTCTTTGCGGTGCGGCGGATGCGCTCGAAGCCTGCCGCCTTTTCGGGCGGCTAGACGCGAACGCCGCCCGTGCGGCGGCGTCTGCAAAGAAACGGAAACAGGATGGCGTCGAGACGAACGATGCGAAGCGCGGTTGCGTGCGCGATCCTGATCGCGGCGCTGCTCGTGATGGCCTATCCGCTCGCGTGGATGGTGAGCGTATCGCTCCGCACCGGCGGCGAGACCTCGCTCAGGTTCTATCGCGAGGTGTGGCGCGCGGGCCCGTTCGACCGGTACTTTTTCAACAGCCTCGCCGTCGCCGCCGTCGTCGTGGCCGGAAACATGGTTTTCTGTACGATGGCGGGCTACGCGTTCGCCCGCTACCGCATCCCCGGCGGGCGCGTCCTCTTTTTCCTCGTCATTTCGACGATCATGCTCCCCAAGCAAGTGATCCTCGTGCCGATGTATATATTGATGCAGAAGCTGCATCTCCTGAATACCTATGGAGCACTCACGCTTCCGTTCCTCGCGGATCCGTTCAACATATTTCTCATGCGGCAGTATCTCGTCTCGGTGCCGCCCGATTGCGAGGAAGCGGCGCGTCTCGAGGGCGCGGGCGAATTCACGGTGCTGTTCCGCATCGTCATGCCGCTCGTGACGCCGGCGCTCGCGGTCGTCGCGATCCATACGTCCCTAATCAACTGGAATTCGTTTCTGTTTCCTTTTATACTCACCGACAGCACGTCGATGAGGACGCTTCCCGTCGGGCTCGCGCTCCTCTCGCAGGGGGAGCACAGCACCGACTGGGGGCATCTCATGGCGGGAGCGGTGATATCCGTTATTCCGATCGTGCTCGCGTTTGCCGTGTTCCAGCGGAGGATCATCGGAGGGTTGACCGCGGGCATGAGCCGGTAGGCTTCGGGCGCGGTGCAAACGGCTCCGGGCGCGCGGCCGGGAATCACGGCTGATTGCGATGCGCTCAAAGCGCGCGGGGCCGTCGGTCGATCCGCGGCGCGCCGCCGCCGTAAGAACGAAAAGAGAGCTTTTATGGGCCTTGCAAAATTGCTGTCCCTGAAAAAATTCCTGGCGGCGGGATTGATGTCGGGCACCTCGATGGACGGCGTCGATGCTGCGCTCGTGGAGCTGCAGGCGGCCGGTGACGCGCCCGATCCCAAGCTTCTCGCATTCACGACGGTCCCGTATCCCGAAGAACAGCGGGACGCGCTCTTCGATCTCGCGCTCGGCCAGCAGTGCACTGCCGAAGACATTGCGACGCTCAATACGAGCGTCGCGGTGGCGTTTGCCGGCGGTTTTTTCGCGGCGTGCCGGGAAGCGGATGTCGATCCGGCGGAAGTGCACTTCATCGGTTCGCACGGCCAGACGGTTGCTCACGTGCCTCCCGGGACGGACGGAAAGCCGATCGCAGGCACGCTGCAACTCGGGTCCCCCGGCATGATCGCCGCACTGACGGGCGTGACGACCGTCGGAGACTTCCGCGTCGCGGATATCGCGCTCGGCGGACAAGGAGCTCCGCTCGTCCCCTACGTGGATTACCTCGTGCGGCGGAGCGGCGCGTCGTCGAGGGCGATTCTCAACATCGGCGGCATAGCCAATGTCACGTATCTGCCCCGGAAGGGAAGGCGGGAGGACACGCTGGCTTTCGATACGGGGCCGGGGAACATGCTGATCGATGCCGTATACCGGGCGCTCTACCCCGGCCAGGGGAGATATGACAGCGCCGGCGAGAAGGCGGCGAACGGATCCGCGAGCGAGGAACTGATCGAGCCATTTCTCAAGCGGCCCTTCTTCTCCAAGCAACCGCCCAAATCGGCCGGCCACAGCGAATTCGGGATGACTTTCGCGTGGGAGTTTCTGGACAAGGCGAAGCAGCTCGATCTCCTGCGCGCGGATATCATGGCGTCCGCCGCCATGATTACGGCGCTCAGCGTGGGATCGGCCATCCAACGGTTCGTAGCGGTGCGCGGGCCGATCGATGAAATGTTGATCAGCGGCGGCGGCGTCAAGAACGCGACGCTGGTGCGCATGATCCGCGATGCGGTGGCGCCGGTCCCGGTGCGGGCGATCGATGTGTTGGGGATACCCGACGACGCAAAGGAAGCGGTGGATTTCGCCGTTCTGGCGCGCGAAACGATTCTCGGAAGGACCAACGTGATCGCATCCGCGACGGGAGTTTCGAAGGAGACGGTTTTGGGAACAATCGCACCGGGGAGCAATCTATGATCCGTGCGACTCGATTGGCGCCGGCCGCGATGCTGGCGGCAGCGCTTTCGTTCTCGGCTTCCTGCTCGTCGGTTCGTTCCGTCGAGCGGAGCGGGAACGCCGAGCGCGGGGGCAAAGCCGCTCAGGCGAGGGAGATCAGGGTTCTGATCGACTCGGGCAAAGACACGATGAAGTTGTCCGTGACCGGGCCGGCGGCAATCACGAACGAGAGCGGAGCGGAGTTGCTGTCCACCGGCGGTCCCGCGAGCCTGGTCGTATCGTCGCAGGCTTCCGGCATCCAGGTGCGCGCGGAACCGGAAGGCCGGACCGCGAGCGCGGGGGGCAGCGTGCGCATCGTGTCCAAGCGGGGCGACACGTTCATCTACGACGGCATCGCGTACGCGGGCTCTTTTAGCGTGCTGCGCGAGAACGCAGCCGGCTGCAGCTTGATAAACGTCCTTTCGCTCGAAACGTACCTCGAGGGGGTGCTCCCGCACGAATTGGGAATCCGAGGCCCCGATGAATTCGCGGCGTTGGAAGCGCAGGCGATCGCCGCGCGGACCTACGCGCTCTCCCGCATGATCGACCGGGAACAGGCGCCGTTCGATGTGTACGCGAGCGTCAAGGATCAGGTGTACCGCGGAAGGAAGGGAGTACATAACCTTGCCAACTCCGCCGTGCAAAAGACCGGCGGCATGGTGCTCGAATACGGCGGAAAACTTGCCTTCGCCTACTACTGCTCGAGCTGCGGCGGGCATACGGCGGATATCTCCCTCATGTGGCCGGACCGCCGGGATGCTCCCTACCTCAAGGGAGTCCGGGACCGGGACACCCGCGGTCCCGAGTCTCTGTGCGGACAGGGCCGGAATTTCCGGTGGCGGTATTCGTTCAGCGGAAGGGAACTGGGAGCCCTCGTGCGCGAGACGGTGCCTCGCGTGCTCGGTGTGGCTCCCGACGAAGTCGGGTACCTGCATGACGTGCGCATAACAGGCCGCAGCGCCTCCGGACGCGTTACCGGCGTTGAGATCGAAACATCGAGAGGCGCCTTCACCGTCGCCGGCGACCGTATCAGGTGGGTATTCCTGGCCGATCGCGCAACTGAGAAGATTCTTCCCAGCGCCATGTTCGATTTCCAGAAGATGATGGACGGCGACAGGCTCGCGTTCCTGAGCATCGTCGGTGGAGGCAACGGGCACGGGATCGGCATGTGCCAGCTGGGCGCCCTCGAGATGGCCCGCCGCGGACACACGTTCCAGATGATACTCGAACATTACTACCCCGGATGCTCGATCGCGAGGAAGTACTGATCCGCAGGGGGGGAGCGCGCCGGCCGGGTGCGGGAACCGGCCGCATGATGCGAGATACGAGGAGTGGGCCATGACGCGCGTCGGCGATTCGGGCTTCCTGAGCCCGGACATCAAATTTCACCTCGTCCGCAAGATCGAGATCCACAAGATCATCGCGCTCAACGGAACGGCGCTCATGCGCCACGAAGAGACGTTTCTCGAGTTTCACAAATCGGCGGGCGTCATTCTGTTTGCGCGCAACGTGGAGAGCGTCTCTCAGCTCGGCGAGCTCGTCGGAGCCGTGAAGGATAAGCTCGCATCCGGCGGCCTCGATCCGCTGATCATGGCCGATCACGAGGGAGACCTCGTCAGCGTTCTGCGGGGCGTCATCGGCGCTCCTCCGTCCCCCATGGCGATCGCGGCGGCCGGGGATTACGACCTTGCCCGCGCCGTGGCCCGCGCGACCGGCGAGATGATGCGGAAACTCGGAGTCAACACCGTGCTCGCGCCCGGCGCGGACTGCTGCTTCGACCTTGCGAGTCCGATTACCGGACTGCGGTCGTTCGGCTGCCGTCCGGACCAGGTCGCCGAATATGCGGCGCAGACCATCAGGGGATTCCACGATGCCGGCGTTCTCACCTGTACGAAACATTTTCCCGGCCACGGTTCGACGCGCCAAGACTCGCACGAAATGCTGCCCGTCATCGATAGGACGATAGAGCGCCTGAGGAGCGAAGACCTGGTTCCGTTCGCCCGCGCCGTCGAGGAGGGAACGGACATGGTGATGGCGGCCCATATCGCGCTGAAAACCGGATCTTCTGCGGACGCCGGGGAGCCGGCGAGTTTCAGCAAGGAAATGATCCAGGGTTTGCTCCGGCGCGAAATGGGATTCGACGGCGCGGTCATCACCGACGCACTCGAGATGGCGGGGGCCCGGCGTCACGCGGACGACCGCTATGGAGGCCTCGCCGGAGGCCTGGAGCGGCCGCTTCTCGCCGGCGCCGATCTTCTCCTCTATTCCCGGCCCGTGCCCGAGGAGGTTTTTTTCAACCAAGAATCGATGATGTCTCTGCGAGTGATGGAGACGATCGTGCATACGCTGGCGCGCATCGCGGA
Organism: Chitinivibrionia bacterium; assembly: GCA_016208665.1. Classification (GTDB taxonomy): domain Bacteria; phylum Krumholzibacteriota; class Krumholzibacteriia; order WVZY01; family WVZY01; genus JACQXT01. Next base: position 5,395 of record JACQXT010000024.1, read on the forward strand.
CAAGGGCGATTTCGAAGCGAAACTCGAAGAAGCCGCGCGCGAAAGCGAGGGGCTCCGACGCCTGCTTGCGATCTTCAAGCAATCCGAAGATCGGGTGAATCGCCTCCGAGCCAAGGCGACGGAGTATGCACTGCCGCCGCGCGATCAGGAGCGCCGCAAGGTCATCGAGCTGAGCGATTATCCGAGCATGCCCCCGATTTATCGGACGGTCGCGGAGAAGAGCATCGCCCTCGTGCGGGACCCTCACGGCTTCATCCCGATCGATCCCGGCGCCGTCCATACCCTGGTTCCGGTCGTTCACCGCCCCCAGGGAATGATCGGCGGCCAGGATATCGATGAGTTTCTCGAAGTGCTCCTCAAGCGCTTTCCCGCTTGGAAAAGGACCTCCGAGATTTGCGGGTTCAAAGAGGATTTGGAGGGGATCGCGCAACCGGCATTCGATTCCGCCGTCCGGAAGGGCCGGATCGATCGGCACACGGATCTTCCTCCGGACAGCTCCCGGAGTATCATCGTCTTCTCTGCGCGCGGCGCCCCGCCGCACGTTTTCATGGCGGGACTTGAGAGTTTTATAGGTGTGTATCCCATTCCTTTGATTATGGTTACGGGATGGCCCCTCATTGAGTGGGTTCCGCCAAACACCGGGGTTCTCGTAACCTTCGGGGCTGCCATGCAGACTGCTTCGGCAGCTGCGGCGATCTTGAGAGGGGAAGCGGTTGCACAGGGAATTGTAGCGAGAGTGTTACCCGAGGGCGGCTGACGGCCTTTCCTGCAGTTTAAATTGACAGTTCCCGCTCTCTGTGTTATTTTTACAGCCTCGTAAGTCGTTTTTACGTGTAACACAGCATCGTTCCGCTCAATGCGCGGGGTCGTAGTTCAGATTGGTTAGAACGCCTGCCTGTCACGCAGGAGGTCGCGAGTTCGAGTCTCGTCGGCCCCGCCATTTTGTTGCCGCTTGCTTTCCAGTATTCATCCCGCGGTATATCGATTATACTACTTGTAACGTAACAATTTGAGAATTGCCCGGTCAAACGTATGGTGTTTTCGGGATACGATTTGCGGGGTATGATGAAAATCGAACAGGGCAAGCGGAACCTCCTCCAGCGGCTGTTGACGGCAATCAAGTCGCAAGGTTCCGATTCCAGGAAGGTCGAATCGCTCTCAGAGGCCGAACGGGTCAGATCGGTCTACGAACGCTTCCGTGAAATCCTCAGTTTGAATGACAAGAACCTGCAGCTGATAGCCGATATCGAAGATCGCCTGTCGGGGCTCACATCTTTCTCCTTGGGATCGATGATCCGCCGCATACACCAGGCGGAGTTGGACACCTATGTGATGGCGAAGAGCCTCGACCACCTCCAGCCCCGCCGGTACGCCGAGCTATTCACGTCCCTGCGCAAGATCAGAGCCGGCATCGATCTGGAGACGTCGATTCATTCCCGCGCAATCCAGGGGCCGTCGGTAATCGATCTTTCCGATTTGACCGCATCCTCCGCATTCATGGCGGGTTCCAAGATGGCCGTGTTGGGAGAAATCAAGAATGTGTTCAAGGCGGACGTCCCCGACGGTTTCGTGATTACCACTGCGGCTTTCAATAGATTCATGGCGCAGGAGGATCTGTATGATAGGGCCTCGAAGCTCGAGGAAGTCCTGGAAAACTACGGCGAGAAAGTAGCCGAGGAGGCCTGCCGCAGCGTCCAGCAGGCGATTATCAATTCCCCAATTCCCGGCGATCTTGAGGAGAGCGCGCTGGCGGCATACGACCGCCTTACCCGTTCCGGGAGAGATCTCGTCGCGGTGCGCAGCAGCGCGGTTGGAGAGGATGGAGCGGCATCGCATGCGGGGCAGTATTACGCCGAACTGAATGTCGGCCGCGACTGGCTGCTCGATTCCTATCGCTGGGTCTTGGCGAGCTCGTTCGGACTCGGTCCGGTGATGTACCGGCTCAAACAGGGAGTGATCCAGAAGGATGCTCTCATGGCCGTCGGCTGCATCGAGATGATCGATCCCCGGTGCAGCGGCGTCATCTTCTCCCGCGATTTCAGCGCCCTCCAATCCGACCGGGTGGTCATCAGCGTTTCGAAGGGCCTGTCGGAATCGGGTTCCGGCAGAATAACCCGGCTGGAGGAGATAGCGATTGCGCCCTCGGACAATCTGGAGGGACGATCCGCGTTGCTCGGCGAACCGGAGTTGCGGCGGTTGATCGAGGTCTCCCGGCGGCTGGAGAGTTACTTCGGTTGCCCTCAAGACAGCGAGTGGGCAATCGATTATTCGGGCAAGCTTTTTATCCTGCAATCGCGCCCGGTGGCATTGCCGGTCAATCCCGCGGCTTCGGAACCGCCCAGAGTTGTTACCGAATCGGCTCCGATTCTCTCCGGCGGATACGGCGCGTGTCCGGGCGTTGGGGCGGGCCCGGTATTCACCGTCAAGAGCGAGGATAACCTCTCCCTCTTCCCCGATAACGGGGTGCTGGTCGCGGCACATTCATCGCCCAAGTATTCGCTGGTCATGAATCGATGCGCCGCCATCGTGACGGAGCGGGGCTCGCCCATCGGGCACATGGCCATCCTCTCGCGCGAGTTCAATGTTCCTACGATCGTGGGACTGGGAGGAGCGCTCGAATCCCTCAAGAATGGCAGCATGATCACCGTCGATGCCACTTCCGTTGCGATCTACGACGGCCAACTGACCGAATCGGCCGGCAAAGCAACCATCCCGCCGCAAAGGGCGGAGTCTTCGGCGGCGCGCGAGCTGCGTAAGATCGCAAAATGGGTGGCGCCGCTGAATCTCATCGATACCGCGTCAAAGGAGTTCACACCCGAGAACTGCCGTACGCTGCACGATGTGATGCGCTTCGTGCACGAGAAGGTGTTCGAAACCATGTTCTACCTCGGCGACCGGGCTGCGATGTCCGAGCGGCATTCGATGGTGCTTGATGGAAACCTCCCCTTTGTTGTGCATGTGTTGGATGTCGGCGGCGGTCTCAAGGAAAAGAGGGCCGCACCCAACCGTGTCGCCATCGCCGAGGTGGACTCGGTTCCGATGAGCGCGTTTTTGCAGGGCCTCACCGATCACCGGATCATGTGGGATCGGCCGAGGTTGATATCCACGACGGGATTCATGTCCGTGCTCGGCGAGGGGATCGCCGCGTCCCCGGCGGAAGCCCGCGGCGTGGGCCGGGCCAGTTTCGCGATCGCTTCGGACCGCTACATGAATTTCAGCACCAAGGCCGGTTACCACTTCAACACCGTCGATACGTATTGCGGAAAGAATATCAACAAGAACTATATCCACTTCCGGTTCGAGGGGGGAGCCGCGGCGGAGGTTCGTAGGCGCCGGCGAATCAAGTTCTTGCATCATATCTTGAGCGCCTTGGATTTCAAGGTGCAGTGCCGGGGCGACGTCATGGTCGCCCGGTTCGAGACGTACGATAGCTCCTCAGGGGGGACTTCAGCGAGTTCTAGCGCGGAGATTGCCGATTAAGGTCATTCCGTTGCAGTGTGTTCACCGGCGGAGGATATGTGCATTACTCTGATCGCGATCGCCCGATCACCCTTGGTCCGGTATGAAACGCGGATCACATCACCCGGAGCGGGCGGAGCGCCCATCTCGGCATCCTCCAGAGAAAGCAGGAGGGATTCCCCGGGAGGATTCTCGTCCGTCAACGTCAGCATCTTGGTATCGGCGCTATAGCCGGCGACGACCCCCTGGATGACCCGGGGCGATTCGCCGCAAGACACGCCGATCAAGAGAAGGCCGATTGCCAGCATTGCCGCGACGCGTCTCATCCGGAGGACCCCCGACCCAACGATACGCCGCTGCCCGATCGTGCGGCTCGCTCGCGCAGCACGCCGCGCACCAGCAGCAAAATGATGACCGAGCTGATGACTATCCCCGCAGTGATGATCAAGATCGCCGAGGGTAACTGCAATTTGAGCTGCTTGAGGAGCACGGAAGCGCACGCTATGAAAATGGTGACCGCGAAGAGAAGACGGATCGAATAACCGCGCACATACTTGACTGCGATCGTGCCCAATTGGGCGCCGATTGCAGCGCCGAAAAGCATCCAGATCGCCGCCAGCAGGTCGACCCGTCCCTTGACTCCATAGGTGAACGCTCCGTAGGCTCCGGTAATCATCACCTCGAACAGGTCCGTTCCTACCGCCACCAATGTCGGGCAGCCGATCAGATAGATCAGAGCCGGCATGCGGATGAAGCCGCCGCCGACCCCCAGCACGCTGGCGACCACGCCGGTCGTGAAACCAACCAGCACGGGAAGCCACAGGGAGCACTGTATGCCCGAGGCTTTGAAGTTAATCATCGGGGGGATATTAACCCGCTGCAATCTCTGGGCGAGGGTATGCCGTTTGGGTTTGGCGTCCCGGCCGCTCGCGCTCATAGTGCGCTGGTACCGTACGTGGCTTATATAATCAAAGAGGACATAGCTGCCGATGAGCAGCAGGAATAGGATGTAAATCTTGCGGATTACCGATTCGGCCAGGCCGATCCGTTCGAGGTACATGACAAGCCGGGCGCCGAGTTCCATCCCTACCGTCGTGCCGAGGATCATGGAAACCGCGAGCCGGACGTCGACATTTCCGAATTTGCCGTGCCGGATGGTGGAGACGATCGATTTCCCGCCCATGTGCGCCAGGTCGGTCCCGATAGCGTACGGCATGGGGAACCCGAAGATGTTCAAGGCAGGCGTGACGATCCATGCCCCGCCTATCCCGAAAAAGCCGCCGCACACCCCAACCGTGGCGCCTATCAGGAGCAGCAGGAGAACGTTAAATTCAATGCCGGCGATTGGAAGGTAGATAGTAAAAAAGTCCATTGTAATTCTTTTCTCGAACGGCGCGCCCGCTCATTCATGATGTTCGAGCCTGCTCAGATCGATGCCGACCCTTTTTATGAGCAGATCCATCGCATAGCCCAAGATCAGCCCGAGACCGGCCATAACGCCCACTACGACGAGCCCGAATATCACCGAATTGCCGTTGTATAAGTCCGCGATCAGCTTGGAAATCCCCGATGACATGGCTCTCGTGTCGGCGACATTGTACACTTTCGTCGCCGGCTTGCCGCCGGCGGCATGTGCAATGGCCGGGAGGAACAACAACAGCGCCGACAAGAATCCGGCGCATTCGCCGACTATCGAGAGCTTTCGCAATTTCCTGATTGATCTTTGTCGCATCATCTACCGCCGTGCATGCTGTCAACGTTGAACGATCATCCACAGGGGCCGCAGCCATTGGCCCGGCAACCGAAGTGCCTCATTGCTTTATTGCTTTAGTGATTACAACATCGGCAGGAACACGAATAACAGCCGGGACTCTCCTCTCGCGGAAAGCCCCGTCGATACATCGTGTCGTGATCTTTATCTCACCGCACCTCCCGCACCAATGCCAGGGACGAATGATTTGGATAGAGAAGACGAGTATATGCATGGACGGAAGAATGTCAAGAATTATCAAACGCAATATATCTCTTGATTGAAACGCACGGCCGCACTACCATGTTACGCATACGTGCGGTGCGAAGAGCGGTTCATTCCGTGGCTTCCGGAATTCATATAACACAATAATATTAAAAGGGTTCCTTAGGATCCGGGCGGGAGATATATCCGAAAATAATCTCTATCCGGATTGCGCTGATCTCCGGTCTTACTCCGATGCGCAAGGGAGCCGAGCAGATACGACCCGGTGCATGCCTGCGGAAGGACCGAACGGGAAGCGGCATCATGAACATGAGAACACGCAGAAGATTCCTGTGCGCAATTCGCAGAGTCGTGGCGGCGGTTTTCTGGGTCGCGATGGCGGCATCCATCTCGCCCGGTTGTTCGGCGCTTGCGCGCCGCGAGGCGTCAACCCGCACGCCGAAAGATCCCGCGACTCCGTGGATCCCGCCGGCAAAAGCGATCCCCCGCGTCGAGCCCGGGAGAAAAGCGCTCCTAATCCCCAAGGAGTTCATAGCATCGAAGAGCACATGGACGCTGGATGACATTGTCGATCTTGCTCTTCGAAACAATCCCGCCACGCGCGCTACCTGGGAGGCGGCTCGCGCCGCATCAGCGAGGGTGGGGAGCGAGCGGGGTGCGTATCTCCCTCAAGTCGATGCGGCCGCATACTACTCCAAGACCAAGAATTCGTATTCCCGGCAATTCTCAGTCGATCAGAAAACATACCAACCATCGCTCACGCTGCAATTCATCCTCTTTGACTTCGGCAAGACAAGGGCAGACGTCGAAGAAGCCCGCCAGGCGCTCTACGCGGCGAACTGGACTCATAATGCGATGATCCAGGACGTTATTCTCGATGTGGAGACGGCGTATTATCAATACCTCTACGCCAAGGCCGTGCGCACGGCCGACAGCGCGGCCGTCCAGGAAGCTCATGTTAATCTGGATGCGGCGGAAGAGCGGCATAAGGCGGGGCTTGCGACGGTGGCCGATGTACTGCAGGCGAAGAGCAATTACTCCCAGAAGAAATTGGCGCTTCAGGCTATCGAAGGACAAATCCAAACGATCCGTGGTTCGCTTGCGACTGCAATGGGACTCTCTCCCGCTATCGACTATGACATCGGCAATCTTCCTTCCGCCGTTCCGGCGGCCGAGGTTTCCGAAACCGTCGAGGAACTGATTCATGAGGCGGAGATCGGAAGGCCCGATCTGGCGGCCGCGACATCGTCGAAGCGCAGGCGAAGGCGGAAGCGGCTGTCCAGCAGTATGAATGGGCGAAGGGGCGAGTCGAACTCGACGTTTGGTCGAGCTATTACGACTTGAAAACAGCGGCCGAGCGCATGACTACGGCGGAGGAGTTTCTGGCAAGCGCCGCCGAGTCGCATACCGTGGCGCTCGAACGATACAGGGCGGGCGTTGGGTCGATTCTCGAGCTCCTGGGAGCACAGGCGGCGCTCGAAGACGCGCGTGCGCAGAATCTGCAAGCGCGCACGGACTGGTTCCTGGCGCTGGCCGGGCTTGCCCACGCCACGGGCCGGCTGGAGCTGTCGCAGGCGCCGTCTTCACCACAATCACCTGAAGAACATGACAAGGATAAGCGATGAAGGACATTCAACGACCGGGGAAGAAAAACATGATGGGATTATTGGCGGCGGCGGTGCTCATCGGTGGATGCTCGCACGAGAGTTCAACGGTCCGGCAGCCTCCCGTTCCCATTGTATCCGCCGAAGCGGCCGCCAAAACAATACCCTTCGAAATAGTATCGATCGGCTCCGGGGAGGCATACAAGACCGTTTCCATCCGCTCGCAAGTCGGGGGCGTGCTCAGCCGTGTCTATTTCAAGGAAGGGGAGCACGTCAAGACGGGCGATCGGCTGTTCCTCATCGATCCGGCGCCGTTCGAAGCGGCCCTCCGAGCCGCCGAAGCGAAGCGCGACCGGGACCTTGCGACGCTGAAGTACACCGAGGAAAGCGTCCGGCGATACGACGAACTTGCGAAGAAAGACTATATCACCGCCCAGGAGTACAGCAACCTGAGGACCGGCCTGGAGACGATCCGGGCTACCGTCCAGTCGGATGAAGCCGATGTCGAGAGCGCACGGCTCAATCTCGATTACTGTTCGGTCGAATCGCCCCTCAACGGACGCATGGGCACGCTCCTTATCGACGAGGGGAACGTCGTCAGGGCAAGCGGCGACAATCCGATGGTGGTGATTCATCAGATCAAACCGATGTTCGTGCGCTTTGCGGTGCCCGAGCAGCACCTGCCGGATATCCTCAAATACTCGGCGACGGAATCGCTCGAAGTGCGGGCTTTTGCGCCGGGAGAGTCCCCGGACGACCGGCGGGGGAGCCTCACCTTCATCGATAATGCGGTCGACGCATCGACGGGGACGATTCTCCTCAAGGCCGAATTCCCGAACGAGGATTTGACGCTGTGGCCGGGCGAATTCGTGAACGTCGTGCTTGTGCTCAAGCAGCTCGAAAACGTCGTGGTCGTTCCTGCACAAGCGGTCGGAACCGGTCAGATGGGCGACTATGTTTTCGTAGTGAGTCAGGATAATACGGTCGACCTGCGCCCCGTGACGGTTTCATACCGGCGAGACAACGATGCCGTCATCGAGAACGGAGTACAAGCGGGCGAGCGCGTCGTCGTCGACGGCCAGCTGCGGCTTCGTCCCGGATCCGCGGTCGTCGAGAAGCCTGCCGACACGGGAACCAAGGCGAACTCGTCATGAATCTCTCCGCACTCTTCATCCGGCGCCCGGTCATGACCACGCTCGTCATGATCGCGATCCTCGTTTCGGGATTCTACGGCTACCGGCAACTGCCCGTTTCGGATTTGCCGAACGTCGATTTCCCGACGATCAACGTGAGCGCCGCGCTTCCCGGAGCCAGCCCCGAAACGATGGCCTCTTCCGTCGCGACGCCGCTCGAGAAGCAATTCTCGACCATCGCCGGCATCACATCCATGACATCGACCAGCGCTCAGGGCGCGACGTCGGTAACCCTCCAATTCGAATTGAGCCGCGACCTCGATGCCGCGGCGCAGGACGTCCAGGCGGCGATCTCGGTCGCGCAATCGCAGTTGCCGCGCGATATGCCGAGTCCTCCGGTGTTTCGAAAGGTGAATCCGGCCGATTCACCGATCCTCTTTATCGCGCTCACGTCCCCGACGCTTGCGCTCTCCGACCTGGACGAATACGGAGAGACGTTTCTCGCCCAGCGGATCTCCATGATCGACGGCGTCGCACAGGTGCAGGTATACGGCGCTCAGAAGTACGCCGTCCGGATCCAGCTCGACCCGAGGAAGCTCGCCGCCCAGGGTCTCGGGATCGACGACGTTGCAAATGCGGTCCGCAACGCAAACGTGAACCTGCCGACGGGAACGCTTGACGGGCGGTACAAGAAGTACACCGTGCAGGCGACGGGCCAGGTTGCATCGGCCTCGGAATTCAGGCCGATCATCGTTTCCTACAGGAATGGGCATCCCGTGCGGCTCGAGGAATTGGGGCGCGTGATCGACGATGTGGAAAACAACAAGGCGGCCGCATGGTATGTCGACGAACGCTCCGTAGTGCTTGCGATTCAGCGTCAGCCCGGCACGAACACCGTTGCCGTTGCGGGCGCCGTGCGCTCGCTCCTCCCTGCGTTCGAAGCGCAGCTGCCGCCATCGGTCTCTCTCAACATCGTGTACGACCGGTCCGATTCGATCAAGGCCTCGCTTCGCGACGTCAAGCTCACGCTGCTCCTCACTCTGTTTCTCGTCGTTCTCGTCATATTTCTCTTCCTGCGAAATATTTCCGCGACGATCATCCCGAGCCTCGCCCTCCCGATGTCGATCGTCGGAACGTTCGGCATCATGTCCTCTATGGGCTACAGCCTGGACAACCTGTCTCTCATGGCGCTCACGCTCTCGCTCGGCTTTGTCGTCGACGACGCCATCGTCATGCTGGAGAACATCGTCAGGCACATGGAAATGGGAAAGAAACCGCTCCAGGCCGCGTTCGACGGAGCGCGGGAAATCGGTTTCACGATTCTTTCCATGACGCTGTCGCTTGCGGCGGTGTTCATACCGATCATTGTCATGGGGGGCATTATCGGAAGGCTGTTCCGCGAATTCGGCGTGACGATCGCATCCGCGATCCTCATTTCCGGGCTGGTTTCGCTCACGCTGACGCCGATGTTGAGCAGCCGGTTCTTGCGGCGGCAGGCGGAATATACGCACGGACGGCTCTACCTTGCGCTCGAAGCTTTCTTCGCGGGCATGCTCGCGTTTTACAAAACCGGATTGAGGTGGTCTCTTGCTCATGGGCGGGCCGTCATGCTCTCCTTGATCGTCGTTCTCGCGGCCACGGTGTATCTCTTCATAACGATACCGTGATCCAGGAGCTGCGGCCGAAGGTCGCGCAGGTTCCGGGCATTTCGGTGTTTTTCCAGAATCCTCCTCCAATCCGGTTCGGGGGGCGTCTCAGCAAGAGCCAATACCAGTATACACTGCAAGGATCCGATACCGATGAACTCTACCGGTATGCGCAGCTTCTCCTGGATGAGATGCGTTCGTTTCCCGAGCTGCAGGACGTGACGACCGATGCGCAAATCACCAATCCGCAGGTAAACGTCGATATCGACCGCGACAAAGCCGCGAGCCTCGGCGTTACGCCGCAGCAAATCGAAAGCGCACTGTACAGCGCCTACGGATCGCGACAGGTATCGACCATCTATGCTCCCCATAATACGTATGACGTGATCATGGAAGTGGATCCCCGGTATCAAATGGACCCGGCGGCGCTGGCGATGCTGTACATAAACGGCGCCTCGGGAAATCTCGTTCCCCTGAGCGCCGTGGCCTCCATCGAACCGACCGTCGGCCCGCTCTCCGTCAACCATTCCGGGCAATTGCCCGCCGTCACCCTGTCGTTCAATACGGCGCCCGGCGTATCGCTCGGCAGCGGCGTCGCCAAAGTGGAAGACGCGGCGGCCGAGATACTGCCGGCGACGATATCGACGAGTTTTCAGGGAACGGCTCAAGCGTTCCAGTCGTCCATGAGCGGTCTGGGGTGGCTGCTCCTCCTCGCCGTGCTCGTCATTTATCTCGTGCTGGGCATTCTGTACGAGAGCTTCATCCATCCGCTGACGATTTTGTCGGCGCTGCCGTTCGCAGGATTCGGGGCGCTCGTTACGCTCGCCCTGTTTCGTGTGGAATTGAGCATCTACGCGTTCGTGGGAGTCATCATGCTCGTCGGCCTCGTGAAGAAAAACGGCATCATGATGATCGACTTTGCGCTCGCCGCGCAGCGGAATGAACATATGAACGCGGCCGATGCAATCTTCGAAGCGTGCGTCATCCGCTTCAGGCCGATCATGATGACCACGATGGCGGCGCTCATGGGCACATTGCCGATCGCCGTCGGCCTCGGCGCGGGCGCCGAATCCCGCAGGCCGCTCGGATTGGCGGTCGTCGGAGGACTGCTCTTCTCGCAATTGCTCACGCTGTTCGTGACCCCCGTGTTCTACGTGTACATGGAGCGGATACAGAACCGGTTTCGTGGGAGTCGCCGATCTATTAATAGATAATAACGTAGCGCTACACACAATCCGGGTGCGGAAGCCGCACCGCCCCCCGGCGGTCTCGCCCGCAATTCGTCCACGATTCTAACACAATTCTAACTTGGCCCTCATCCTGGTCTAAAGAGCATTCCGCATACTCCAGTTCGATATTCGGCATGAGAGCGAGGACACGCTCACATCATCTCTGACCTTTTCTGATTCTTGGTACCCGCGGGAAACCGCAACGCACATGCAAGGAGGGATTCCTTTGAAACGATGTTCGATATTTTTCACGCTCGCCGCAGTACTGGCCATTATGATTCCGTTCAACGCAGCGGCCGAGGAAAGCAAACTCAACTTTTCGGGCAGCCTGCGCGGCCGCTTCGAAGGACTCTGGTACCGGCGCGATGCGAGGAATGTGCAGGCGGAAGATCGAATACGCCTTCGCTACAATCTCCGTATCAACGCCGAGGCCACGCTCAACGAGCATGCGGCGGTCGAGATCGGGTTCAGCAGCGGCGCCGACGACAGCCGCAGCGGAAACCAGACGATCGGGGAACCGGTTGATTTCGGCCCGAACGGGATCGTCATCCGCAGGGCGTTCTTGATTTTCATGCCGTACGCCGGAGGGAAGCTTCCGAACCGGGACGGGCATTGGGAGTTCCAGTTCGGCCTCGTTCCCGAACCGTTCACCTGGAAGCACGGCATGGACATGATGATCTGGGATAACGACTATACTCTCGGCGGGGTGAATACCTTGATCAATGCGAAGGTTGCGGAAAACGCATCATTGTTCGGGAACGCCGGTTACTATGTTGTCGAGGAAGTCAAGAGTGCCAAGAATCCCTTCTTGGGAGCCGTTCAAGGCGGTCTCGAGGCGTCACTCTCGGACGGCGTGAAGGCCGGCGTGCGCGGGAGCTTCTTCCACTTCGACTATCTCGACGATGCGTTCATCGGCCGCGGCGTCGACGGCACCGGCGGCGCTACATCGGCCGGCGGCAACATCGCGGACGGCCTTACGGGAGATCCCGAGGGAGGCAACCTGCAGGTCGTGGAGACGCAGGCATTCGTCGAATATGCTCCGTGGTCCGTAATCATCTTCGGAGGTTATTCGAGTAACCTGAGCGCCGAGGCGTCCGACATGCACCTCGTCGACAAGGAAAACACGGCATACAACGCGGGCATCGAGGGGGGCGACAAGAAGAAATACGCCATGCTGGGCATTGCCTACTACTACATCGAAGCGAATGCGTTTCCTTCGCAGTTTATAGACAGCGACCTCTTCGACGGCCGCACGAACCGCAAGGGCGGCCTCGTGTATGCCGCCAGGCAGCTTCTCAAGGGCGTGGATTTCAACCTGAAGGTCATGCAATCCGATGCCGTCAAAACCGACCTGCCGGCATTCGAAGAATCGGTGAAGAATTCGAAGCGGACGAGATTGCAAGCCGATATTACATA
>JACQXT010000071.1 GCA_016208665.1 Chitinivibrionia bacterium
ACCAGCAACGAAATGGCCGTGGCGCTTAGAATGCCGCCACGCAGGCCGAACCACGACGCCGCGACAGCAATGGGGATATAGCAGAACCGACTGTGCAGGTCGTGGAGCCAATGAACGTGGCCGAAAAGACGATCGGTCAGCCAGCCGTAGTGAATCCCAATTGTAACGGATGTGATCGCTGCTATAATAAACAGCTTCACACGCTTGTTCTGAAGTGCCTCAGAGAATCGTGACATCCTGATCATGCGCTTGACCCGCAGAAAGATTCATGCCAATAGAAGCCGAAGTCTCCGCCAGATTCCAGAATTGCGACTCGCCCTATACGGTACAAGCATTTAGTGACGGGGCTCCGTCGACCTCAGTAGTTCCTTAACACCATTCAGACCCGCCCCGGCATTGATAATTGAGGAATATTATCCAAAAACCAACAATAATGCTCAATGCCTCAAAGCCGGATTTCCTGCAAATCCAGCAACATGCTGTGGCGCCGAGTGTTAGTTATGGGGTATGGCGTGGCACGGCAATTGCAATGCATGTTTGCGAACGACAAAATCGGACGCGCCGTGCGACCTGCACTCAATGTGGACGGCAGTTCTCAAGTTGGTCCGTACGGTCACTGTCAATTGGCGTGGAAGAAACGAACTCGAGTGGACATGCTTTTGAAAGAACAGAACGGTTACATAAGGAGATGCATTGTGAATAGGACCCGAAACATCATCTGTGCGCTCATGCTGGCTGCCTTCAGCAGCGGTTCCGGCTTCGCGGGCGAATCGGCCGCGCCGGCCGGCGTAACTCCCCCCAAGGTACTCAAACCACAAACCGTTTGCCCGGTCATGGGAAAGCCGATTGACTCGGCGTCCTATACGGACATTCAGGGTCAGCGCGTGTACTTCTGCTGCGACGGCTGTGCGAAGAAACTGCTGGCCGATCCGGATAAGTACTTCAAGCAGGCAGCGACCGACGGCGTTCTCTTCCAGAATATACAAAAGACTTGCCCGGTGTCGGGCGAGACGCTGGAAGACAAAACCGTTTTCAGCGACTACGAAGGGCGACGCGTCTATTTTTGCTGCAAGAAGTGCCAGGGCAAGTTTGCTGACAACGCGCAGGAGTACCTGAAGAAGCTTGACGTCCCTGCGACAAGCGAGAAGCCGGCCGCTCTAGACCCCGGCGAGGACGATCAAAGCCGTCACGATCACCATTGATGGGGGCTCGAGTATCCTGTGACCATACCTCGTGACGAATTCAAAACTGCGGCTACCCTCGTGCCGCCCGCCCTATCCGGGGTGCGGTTCAAACGTGCGGCCAAGGCACTGACAATGCTCTGTGTTTTGGCCGTCGGGCCGGCTAGTTCGAACGCCGCGGCGGCGATAAACAGGTACTGCCCAGCACAGGATTTATGAACATTCGCCCAAGAAAGTATCTACCAGATGATTAGAAATCGGACCACTCAGATAATAGCAATTTGCACGACTGTGATCGTGTCCATCATTGCTGCAGGCTGCAGCGACGGCAAGAACTCGACTGGATATCAGAACAATCCCGCAAGCCCAGCCGTGGCGGCGATTTCGCCGGTCGATGGGGCATCAAATGTGTCGCGAACAGCCACGATTTCCATGCGGTTCACCACCCCCATGGATACCAATTCGGTCATGAGTGCGTTTCACCTATCCGGAGGAGCTGAACTGGCACTCTGGATGGATTCGGTAGGACACCATCAGGGTATGGGCGGCATGGGTATGATGAACATGGATCACATGCTGCACTGGATGGATAGTGTCGAATACTCCGGCCAATGGCACTGGAACGCTACCCGTGACAGTTGCTGGTTTGTGGCCGATTCCATGCTCATGCCGGAGGCTGACCACATGATCTACTTGTACGGCACCATGCGGTCACATGAAGGAAGGATCATGAACATGGACTCGATGCAGTACGGCGGACCCATGTATCATTTCCGCACGCGGTCATCGCCGAAGGAATCGGTCTCCCGAACCCGTATTGGATCGCTTCTGGATTCAGTGAAATGGAGGCCGGCAGATGACAGCCGGCGGAAGGCGGTCAGGGGAGGGGGCGGCCCGGGGCGATCCAGTCGAGTGGCTGTAAGGTATTGAATTCAATACCCCCGGCAGGACTCGAACCTGCTACCCTCTGCTTAGAAGGCAGATGCTCTATCCGGATGAGCTACGGGGGCGAACTTGATTTCTGTGGGCCTCTTGGAACGCCTGTCGCCCCAAGAACACCCACTCACCATATTATCGGCATTCGTCTTGCCCAGCAAGCTAAAAGTCCCGCCAGACAGGACTCAGGCTAATCACGTGTTGTTGGCGATTTTGGCCCAGGTGTCGCGCAACCCCACGGTACGATTGAAGATCGGTCGGCCTTCAGCCGAATCGCGACTGTCAACGAAATAGTAACCGTGCCGCAAAAACTGAAACCGATCCCCGACTCTGGCCTGGGCCAGACAAGGCTCGAGCTTGCAGCCGGGCAGAACCTCGAGCGACTGGGGGTTCACCCAGGAACGCAACTCCTCGTCGGATTTGGCCGCACCGGGGTCCTCGGCCGTGAAGAGATTGTCGTACATACGGACCTCGGCGTCGATGGCGTGGGCCGCCGACACCCAGTGCAATGTTCCCTTCACTTGGCGGCCATCGGGGCTGGCTCCACCGCGACTTGCCGGATCGTAAGTACAGTGCAGTTCGGTCACCTCACCGAGAGAGTCCTTAATCACCTCATTGCACTTGATAAAGTAGGCGTGCTTCAGCCGAACCTCCGCTCCTGGAGCCAGCCGGAAAAACTTCTTCGGCGGATTCTCCATGAAGTCCGACTGCTCTATGAATATCTCCCGCGAGAACGGGACCGTCCGAGTACCCGCAGAACCGTCTTCGGGGTTGTTGACCGCCTCGAAATGCTCGACCCGTCCATCCGGATAATTGGTGATGACGACTTTGAGCGGCCGCAGCACAGCCATGACCCGGGTAGCCGTGGCATTTAGCTCCTCACGAAGGCAGTAATCGAGCAGGGCGATATCTGCCACAGAACCCCGTCGGCGCGCCACACCGACTTTGTCACAGAAAAGCCGGATTGAGCGTGGGGTGTAGCCACGGCGACGCAGTCCGGCCAAGGTCGGCATCCGGGGGTCGTCCCAATCTGACACAATTTGCTCCGATACCAGCCAGGAGAGCTTGCGCTTGCTCATAATCGTGTAGGTGATGTCCAGCCGGGCGAATTCAATCTGCTGGGGATGGTAGACTCCCAGTTGTTCGAGGAACCAGTCATACAGCGGGCGGTGGTCGTCGAACTCCATCGAGCAGAGAGAATGGGTTATCCTCTCAATTGAATCGGAGACGCAGTGCGTATAGTCGTACATGGGGTAGAGGCACCATTCGTCGCCGGTGCGGTGGTGATGGGCATGTTTGATGCGATACATTACCGGGTCGCGCATGTTGAGGTTGCCGGAGGCCATGTCGATCTTGGCTCGAAGCGTGCGGGCGCCGTCGGGGAACTCGCCGTGACGCATGCGCTCGAACAGATCAAGGTTCTCCTCTACCGAGCGATTGCGATCGGGGCTTTCTTTGCCGGGTTCGGTCAGAGTCCCGCGGTATTCTCTGATCTCATCGGCTGTCAGGTCGCAGACGTAGGCTTTGCCCAGCTTGATCAACTGGACGGCATACTCATATAGTCGGTCGAAATAGTCAGAGGCGAAGAACAGGCGGTCTTCCCAGTCGAACCCCAGCCAGCGGATATCCTCGATTATCCCGTCGACATACTCCTGTTCCTCTTTGGCGGGGTTGGTGTCGTCGAACCTCAGATTGCACTTGCCGCTGTAATCTCGTGCGATGCCGAAGTTCAGGCAGATCGCCTTGGCGTGGCCGATATGCAGGTAGCCATTGGGCTCGGGCGGGAAGCGCGTGCGGATGGCCGCATGCTTTCCGCTGGCGATGTCCTGGCGGACGATCTGGCGGATGAAATCCTGTTTTTCCTGCCTTGGCGTGGTAAGTTTTGACAACCGTGTCGATTGCCGTCGAGGATATCAATTTAACGATTGGCGACCGGTTGCCAACGAAAATCTTCAAGAGATATCGACATCCAAGTGTATTGGCTTGAACCGGCGGGCGTGATGAATCAGCCGCCGCCGCGCCTCATTTGTCCAACAAGATTCGAGTTGATTGCGCCGGGAGGTACTTGGTTGAAGAACGACAGCCGAACACAGCGCGCAGGGAGTTTGTGCCTATCCAGATTGTCAAACCACCTCACGGGCTCGACGAAATCTGCGCCCGATTCGGCGACGTTGCCGCCTATGTCCGCCCCAATGGGACGCTCTCCACCAAGTGGCAGAGAGAGCACTTGACGACAATAGCTTTGCCGTTCCCCATTCCCCTGGCTTGGGACCGCTCCGTGACGGTGCGCAGAATCTGCTGTCACCGCCTCCTCGCTCATCTGTTTGTCAGCCTCTTTGATGAGGTCGAGCGAGCTGGTCTGACGTCTTCAATCCAGGATTTCGGTGGGTGCTTCTGTTTCAGGACGATGCGGAACGGCAGCCAGCTGTCGACTCACGCCTGGGGGATCGCTATTGACCTCAACGTTGCCACCAATCAGCTCGGCACCAAAGGAGACATGGCTCCGCGGTTAGTCACCTTGTTCTCAGGATATGGTTTCGAATGGGGAGGAGTTTGGAAGGAGAGTTGCCGAGACCCGATGCACTTTCAGTACTGCTCCGGATACTGATTCGGAGCCAAATCTGGGAGAAGGGCTCCGCATGAAGAAAGATCGGGGTGAGAGGATTTGAACCTCCGGCCCCTTGCTCCCAAAGCAAGTGCGCTACCAGGCTGCGCCACACCCCGAGCCGCGTTCAAACATAGGACGCCATCAATGGTCTGTCAAGACACACCTTGTTCTTCAGAACACTATTCCGACTGAGATCGTGAGATAATGAGCCGTGCCGCCGATTCGCTGTCCGGTCGGGTATTCCCCCGTTGCCTGATACCGATATCCTGCCAGGATAATGGGCATCGGTCCAGTGCCGGCGTTCATCTGTCCGCCTGCTCCGAATCCAAAAGTCGTGCCGCCTCGATCACATCCCGAAACACCTTCAACCCAACCCAGAGCATATCCCAAATCGCCGTAAACGAACACCCTCACCAGGTCTCCACCCTCGTAGACGCGTGCGTGGAAGAAGATCGGAAGCGTAGCAGCTACTGGCCAATAGTCATAACCAAGGCCAAGACTCAGGAAAATACGCTCACCGAAGTAGACGCCGCTAACCGATCCTGCCGACATATACGCGCGAGCAGCGCCCCAACGCGGTCCTATCCAGGTCGTGTTCTTCCAGCCTCGAAGCAGATTCCGCTTCAATGAGGCACAGCCCTGCAGTTCACGGCGATGCTGTTCGAGGTTATCGGCGTCGGTTATAGCGAAGATCTTCTTGGACGGCACTTTGAATACCATGCCGTCCGCGCGCTCGATGGTCACCTTCTTTCCTGGGACGTTATCGATAATCTTCCCGGTTATCGTGCCGCCGTTGTTCAGCAGTAAAATGTCGTCGTAATCATGCACCTGGCCAAAACTGGTCGTCGCGACCGCTGTGCACAATAGCACAAGTATGCCCACTCGGCGTGTGCTCTCAAACATGAGCAACCAACCTTTCCTCCGAACCTCTGAATAGCAATCTCTGCAGAGCTTGGATTATCGCTTACCTACGATATTCTGCTTCTATCCGTGAGTCAAGAAGAAATGACGGGGACTGTGGCTCAATGAGATACTTCGGTGCAAGACGAGACACATTGGGCTTTCCCTCGGTCCCCGCTTTTAGTAAATTCCCCCATCATGACCAGGACCGACCTCATGGGTTATACTAAGCCGCAGTTGCAGCAACTGATGATCGAACTGGGGGAGAAGCCTTATCATGGCGGGCAGTTGTTCAAGTGGTTTTACAAAATGACCCAAGCCGATTTGACGGTGATAACCGACCTCTCTAAAGATCTGCGCGGCCGTCTCAGTGAGACATTCGAATT
>JACQXT010000072.1 GCA_016208665.1 Chitinivibrionia bacterium
GTCATCGTCGATGATGAGCACCGCGTTTGCGCTGCGCACCTTCGGAAGCTGACGCCGCGGTCTCGCAGGCTCCACCCCGGCAACACGTTCGGGAGGCTCCCGCCTCGTCCGGACTTCCCGTGGAAGCGTCGCTGTGAATGTGCTGCCTCGCCCTTCCACGCTCTCGACCGCAACATCGCCTCCCATCATGCGGCAGAATGTCCGGGTGATCGTCAGTCCCAGCCCCGTGCCGCCGAACTTTCGAGTCGTCGTGGCATCGGCCTGGGTGAACGGCTCGAAGATCCGCGCGATCTGCTCCGGTGTCATTCCAATGCCCGTGTCGCTGACTCTGAACACGATCCGCTCCTCGTCTCGCGACGACTCCGGGAAGGCCTCCAGTGTGATCGTCCCTTTCTCCGTGAACTTTGCGGCGTTGGAAAGAAGATTGAAGAGGACCTGGCGAGTTCTAATGAGATCCGACCTCATTGTGCCGAGGTCCTCGGTGCACCGGATCTCGAGCCGGTTCCCCCTCTGCTCGATCAGCGGCCGGATGGTGGCGCTCACATCGCCGATCATCCCTTCCACGGCGAACGGCTCTATCAACAGCTCCACTTTGCCGGCTTCGATTTTCGACAAATCGAGAATGTCGTTGATGAGCGCCAGGAGATGCCTTCCGGCAGTATGGATCTTTCTGAGATATCATGGCTCATGTTGGCAAGGAATGTGGTCTTGGTGCGGTTGGCGGATTCCGCAACCATCACGGCCTGCTGCAATCGCTCTTCTTGATGCTTGAGATGCGTAATGTCCATGGCCGCGCAGAGGAATCCGCTCAGCTCGCCGGTGCCTATGTAAATGCCGGTGATGGACATCGAAACTTGAATGTGCCCTCCGTCTCTTCGGACGTACGTCCATTCCCGTTCCTCGGACATCTGACGGCGGGCATGCTGCATGAAGAGCTCCGCCGGTGCGATCGTTTCGTCGGCGATGCTGCCGAGTTCTTCGCAACAGGCTTCGATTTCAGAGCCAAGATGGAAATCGAGCGGCGATCGGCGGCCCAGCACTTCCTTGGCCGCGTATCCGAGGATATCCTCGGCGCCTCGGTTGAAAAGGGTAATCTTCCCGTTCTTATCGGCGGCAATGATGGAGATGCGCGAGGCGGCGTTTAGAACGGCTTCCCGCTGCGCGTTCGCGGATTCGAAGAGGCTGAGAACCCTCTCGGTTTCCTCGAACTGCTCGACCACAAGCTGCGCGGTAAGCTCGGCCGCTTCGCGGGCCGTTCTAACCTCCCGCCCCGGCGCACACGCCCGGGAGCATTCGCAGCAGGAAGGCCAAACCGCCGCCGTGCCCATACGCAGCCGGGCGAACTCCAAGAGCTTCTTGGTGATGGAGAATTACCGGCCGGCCGGGTGCCGAGAACTCCCACAGAGCGTCGACAAAGACGACGCGCCGCGCGCCCTCCACGAACCGCAGAAGGTCCAGCCCCATCAGTCCTCCGTCGATGATGCAGAGATCGGCAGGAAGTTCCCGCCGCGAAAGACAGTCGTAGACGCGCGAACCGATGGCGTCTTCGGCAATATACCGGTTGCCGATACAGATTACTCGATTTTCGCTCTCAAGAGCTGCTGTGCTCATAGCCGGATCAGGACGCGACCGCCGCTTCTCGAAATGCCGTGCACGGTGCAAACCAGACATGGATCGAAGGAACGGATGACATGGCCGATCTCCACGGGATTCTCGAGGTCTAAGACCGGCGTTCCCGCCAAGGCCTCCTCCAGCGTCCCTCGAATCCCTTTCTCGTCGCGCGGCGAGGCATGCCAGGCCGTCGGGGTGATGATTTGGTAGTGGACGATCTTGCCGTCCTGGATCTTGACCCAATGCCCGAGTGCGCCGCGCGAAGCCTGTGTAAGACCGGTTCCGACTCCCTCCACGATCTGGTGGGGGCGATTGTAGAACTCGCCGCCGCTCTCCGATATCTCGCGGAGCCAGGTCTCGATCGCCGACAAGAGATGCGCCGGCCGCGTCAAGCGGGCCAGCTCGCGCACAAGCACAGAAGGTCCGCTCCGTCGAATCATGTCAAGGAAGAGCGGCCGGCCTGCGACCACCATCTCCGCGAGCGGTCCCGTTTCGGCAGGGACACCGTCATAGCGCGGTGCCTTAGCCCAGGAGTACTTCTCTCCCTCGCAACCCGAGGCATATGGAACGGTTCTTCCGTCGAGGGGATGCGCGGGGCCGCCTTGATCCTCGAACCATGAGTGTGAGACGTGCTCGGTGATCTTCTCCTGATCAAATTCCTCGATCCCCAGCCCGCGGGCGAATCCGGCCGGCATGAGGCAGGTTCCGTTTTCGATCGGAGACTTCACCCGCGTCTTCTGCGGCAGATCGAGCGCACCATATGAGAGGAAGTTGCCGTGCCCCGCACCGATGGCGTCCAGCCCGGCTTGTTGGGCGAAGCGCAGATAGAAACCTACCTCGCTATCCCGATGCGCCGCCCCTTCCGCCAGCCATGCATCGAGATCCGCCGCGCTCCGGACCTCGGACCAGCGCGCGAGATCGCAGCCGAGCACCCGCTTCTCGTACCAACGCCGGTAGCGGACGAGCACATGCAGGCATTGAATCAAATCGGCGTCGCTCGGAACCGAGACGACGCCGCCGGGAACCATGTACGAGGAATGGGGCCACTGCCCGCCGAGAACGGCTACGATTTGGCGCACATCGCTGTGGATGTGTTCGACCAGGAGCGCGACGTTGCGCAGGAGGTGGGCGTTATCCGGAACATCGACGCCCGCCGCGGCATCCAATGCCCTGCAGGCTGCCATCAGGTGCGCTGTGCTGCAGATGCCGCAAATCCGGGGAGTGATGACGAGCCCGTCCAGCGCGCCACGGCCCAGGAGGATCTGCTCGAAGCCGCGGAACATCGTGCCGCTGCACCAGGCGTCCTCGACGCGGCCGCCGGCGATATCCACCTTTACCTCAAGGTCGCCCTCAACCCGATTAAGGGGGATTTGCAGTCTGGTCGTTTTCCGCATCCCAAGTTCCTCGCTCGCGAAGATGAGTCTCCTTGAACCAGGCCGGAGTTACTCTTGAACCGGCAGGCCATCTTCCCTAGATTTCCGTCTTCCTCTCCTTAAGCCTCTCCGGGGCCGCCGCAGCCGCCATTCCCTTATACGCCATGTAGTGCGCACGTTTGACGCCGTTGGGCAACTCTCGGGGAACGCCCTCAATGCTTCGCGTCTCGAAGAATGGATATTCCTGGGGAAAATCAGGCCGAGTGCAGCCGAAGCAGGGAACGCCGACCCGCGTCTTCGACGAGCGGCGGTTCCAAAGGAGCTTGTTGCAGGGCCCATAGACCAGCGGACCGTGACAGCCTTTGTAGAAAAAGAGGCAGCCTTTCTCGCCGAACTCCTTTTCCTCGATACGATACTCGTGGTATTCGTTGCGCGTACAGCCTTGGTGGACCAGCATCCCGTACCACGGCAGCGGACGGTGGTACTCATCCAGCTCGAGCGTGCGCCCTCCGGCAAGCGCAGAGATCACGCTGAGAATCACCTCGCCCTGAGCTGGACAGCCCGCGAGATTCACGACGGGGACGCCGCTGCGCCCTGTGAACCGCTCGCCGAGGAACCCGCCTTTCGTCCACTTGCTGAACTGCAGACCTGTCGCTTCGACGGCGCCGCCCGCGCCTATTCCGCCATAGCTTGCGCATGTCCCAACGGCCACTACATAGGCGGCGCACCTGGCCAAGGCGGCAACGATATCCTTCTTTGGCTTACAGTTGAAGGTGTCGTACATCCCGCTCCCACCCGGCCCGCGGACGACCGCGCCCTCAACGCACAGGATATCCAGCTCCTGCCGGCCGGACGCCAGGCGGTCGAGGAGAACAGCGTGCCTTCCGGCGGTAAGGGTTGAGAGAGATGGATGCCAGAGAACTTCGATGCCGAGGGATTCCATGCATTCGAGCGGATTCGGGTCTTCCGCACCGAGGAGGGACATAGTATCGCCGCCGCACCCGCCCAACTGAAACCAGTAGAGATTCATCGACATAGCTGTACTCTCCAGATCAACTGTTGAGCTATTAAGGAGAGCATCTATGTACCTCCATGTCAATGCATATCTTTCCTAAGGTTGGTTCGGCCGCAGTAGAGGCGATCGCTCACTCATCTTTCAACGTATTGCTTGTCGGCACACTGCCTGCCAGCGATTTTGCGATTGCCTTGGCAACCTCAATCTGATGGGGAGGAGCCGATCCCCCTTGGTTTCGGACACGCTCCTCGGGTATTCTTTGGTCGTTCAAGGTGGTGTATCGAAGTGTTTCGGACGCTCCCCCTTCGAGGCAATCCTTGTCGCTCGCTTGAAATACAGTGATGCCGGTTTTCAATTCTATCATTGTGATCGATGCGGATACTATTGTCTCCGGTATTGTTCCCCCTCGAGTATTCGCCCATTGATCAACAACACCAATAAGAAGAGCGTCTGCCTGCAGAGTTTGGGACAATTCATCAAGCAGCTCACCGTCGATCTCTTGATCATCCATCCATTTCCCCATCCATTGCTCGACTTTGGCTTCGAGTCCTGCAGCCTCCAGCGCGGGCAGTACGGTAGTTGTTGGAATAAACCTGTAATCAATTCTCTTATCCAGCTCGGAACGAAGCAAATCGTCCATTGTCGCGCACGCTGCCTCGCGCGCATCGCTGTGGATCTCTCGTGTAGCTGCGAAAGGGAAAACTGCTACCTTCACGATCGCACCCTTTTTGAGATCCTGATGTACGAAAACCTTTCGAGGATGCATCGTCCGACAGCCCAAGAAAGAAGGGATGATCATAACCGATAAAGATAGCCAGTATAACGCTTGCGTCCGCATAATTCTCACCTCTCCTTGTGCCTGCGAAGGATTTCGTCCGCCTTGCCATCTTTGCACTAACCTCTTCTATATTAAAGCAAATATTCCGCTCTATAGCTTCTTCCGTGCATGTATTTCTCTGCGCCAGGGTTTTTCACTGGCAGCTAACTGCAATAATTGCAATGCGGACGGTGGATTTGGAGGGGACATCAATCACAGGTGAACGAGCATGCCTACCAACAGAATCCTAAACATGAGTCATAATATAACTGATGGCTATTTGGGATCGGATAGAATTAATGAAAGGGATGCCTGCTAACCGGGAGGCCTTGTCACATCCGGAATGACACTCCGACAACCGCGTTGCGTCCCGGCATGCGATAGCGCGCCAGCTCTTCGTATTGAGTGTCGAATACGTTGTTGACGGTCAAAGAAAGCAACATCCCCTTGGTAAGCCGGTAGCGTACGTTCGCGTTCGTCAGCCAGAATGCATCGGGAGCTTGCAGCGGATAGAGGAATACTTCATCAATGGCGCTTCGATATCGAACATCGGCGTGAAAGGAGTACCGCAGCCATGCCAGATTCAACTCGATGTTGCAACTGTGCCTCGGACGATATGCGAGCAGATCGTTCGTACGGCCGCGAGACCGATCCTCCGCGTCGAGATACGTGTAATTCGCCGACGCCTTGAGGTGATCGCGCCATCCGCCCTGCAGTGTCAGCTCCGCCCCCTTCATGAGCGACGCGTTGAGATTGCGAACCTGAAAGAGCGGGTATGTGACACCGACTTCGTCGGAGATGCTCTCCCAATAGATCAAGTCCTTGTACTCGTAGTAAAAGATTGCTGCGTCGAGCACGACGCAGCTCCATGGATTCCAGCGAAAGCCGGTTTCGAGAGAGAGGTTCATGCGTTCGGGAGCAAGCCCGGGATTCGGAACGAAATCGATTCCGCCCGCGATTTCCTTCCGAAAGAACAATTCCGCAATTGTCGGCGCGCGAAACGCCTGTCCGTAGAGACCGCGAAGCGACAACTGCGACGCCGGCGACCACACGACGGCGATTTTAGGGCTGAATCGCTCGTGGGTTTTGTATCCAACGAGGTGATTCCAGTCGTAGCGTCCACCAACCGTCGCTGAGACGGAGGGCGCGATATCAATTTCATCCTGAACAAACACCGCATAATTATTGATCTGGTGGTTTCCGTACATTATGCTGTCCGGCGCCGATTTCACGGCATCGATCTGAACGTCGGCGCCGACAACAACGTAGTTGCGCTCGTTCGAATAATAGTCGATCTGCGTAATGCTGCCGATCTTCGTGCCGTAGATTTCGGTTGTCATGCCGAACGATTCGTTGCCGGGCAGCGTACCAAGGGGATCGTTCTCGTTGAAAAACGACAGTTGATCGTGGTCGAAGAAATAGAATCGCGAGGAATACTTGAGTTTCTCGTTCGGAATCGCCCAGTAGAGAAGATCGGCGTTCACATAGTTCTTTTCTTGCCTGTCATCCGTATACTTCGCCCGAATATTCAATGGATGGGCGGAGTCCAACCACGTGTGCGGATAGTCGTTGCGGGCCCGCCCTCCGCCAAGCGTGAGTTCGAGGTTCCTGTTGTATCGGAGATCGAAGAGCATTTTCGTGTAAAGGTCGTAGAATTCGAAGGAGGTCCCCTGCGCGTGTCCGTCAGACTGTTTTCGGCTTGCGCTGAACAGATAGCTGACCCGTTTGCCCGCGCCTGAATAACTGAATATGAGCTCGCTCTGCAGGGGTGTTTCGCCGGTGTATCGAATCCCCGCCGGCTGGTCGTAGTACCCGAGTTTCAGATCGAGCTGCGCGGCCGACTTGTAGTTCGGCCGGCGAGTAATGACGTTGACGACTCCTCCCATCGCCGTCGATCCGTACAAACTGGAAAACGCGCCCTTGACTACTTCGACTCGGTCGATGAAGTTGGTCGGGATGAGCGTCCAGAATGCCCCTCCGGAGTCCGACATGAGCGCCGGGCGGCCGTCGATGAGGAGAAGAACGCGGTTTCCCACGCCGCCTCCGGCCACATCAGAGCTGCCGCGAACGGACAGCGATTGGACGGATGAGGGATTGGAGCGAAAGGCGATCAAGCCCGGCACGGACTCGATTGTCTGGTCGAACGTCGTACGCTGGCGATTCTCGATGTCATCGGCGTTCACGATCATCACGCTCGCCGGGGCCATCTTTATCGTCTGTTCTTTGCGTGTGGCCGTGACGACGATTGGCTCGGTTTCCAGAGTGCCGGGCTCGAGCATGAACGTTCGAGAGAGGAGCTTTCCTGCCTCGACCGCCAGGCCGCCTTCGACAAGCGTGCTGTGAGTAATACGAGAAAGGATGAGCCGGTAGGTCCCGGGCGGTACGAAACGAATGACGAAGGTTCCGTCGGCGTTTGTGTGAGCTCCCAGGTTGAGGCCCTCGATCATCACATTGCATTGATCGAGCGGCTCGCGGCTGACCGCATCAAGAACGCGCCCCGATATGACGCCGAAACGTTCCGCAGCAGGCTGGGGAAACGCCGGTGTGGGCGCCAAAACGGCCAAAGATAATACCAGCACTCTCAGAGCTCGCACGGTCGGTCCTAGGGGGCCAGATCAAGGTCAGCTTTGATGTCGAGGCCGGTGTGGTTGAGGCTCGTGCTGCTGATCGTGACGGATGAAGGCGCGGCGACCGGGAGACCCGAGCTCGCGCTGATGCCCACGCTGTCCTCGTACACCCAGTACATCCCGAGCAATCTGGCGCCTGCCGGATTAGCCGGGTCCCGCCACCCCACGTAGATGGCCGTATAGACACCCTTATCCAGGCCTGCAATGATGTAGTTGTATTCGCTGCTTCCGGACGTTATCGGGTCGGTAGCGGCGTCCGGCGGACCCATGGGAATATAGGGCGCTGTAAGATTAGAATAGATAGACACTTGGACCTCACCCGTCGAGGGCCAGCTGCCCTGAAATGTGACCTTGCCGGCAACACTTCCTGTCGTGGCTCCCACAGGGCCTCCATCGTCGTTACATCCGATGACGGCGGGTAATCCGGCTAGAATTAAAATGAGGCACGTTCGACGTAACCGGTTCATTTCCAACCTCCTAGTACAATACAGCGGCGCCCCGCGGAGCGCCGCAGCACTGTTCATTGAATCATAGTTAAAAGCACACAAACACCTGAATATCCGATAGCTTGGAATATATGAGCCCCCTCATGGTACGTCAAACGAAATAATGGCACGGGGAATCAACTCAGCACTGGATGGCGTTTTTGCGGACTAAAGCCCAGGGAGCGAAGCAGGCGGCTGACGTGGTTGGCATGATAGGCGACCCGGAAATGACGGCGGATAAGATCGACGACTCGGGTGCTCGTCCACACATCGGTAGAATAACCAAAGGTGCCGGCCCCTTTCAGGAGCATTCGCCCGAGCTTCTGCCGATTCTTGAGGCTGAGCTTGGGCGGCCGGCCGGGAGCGGGCACGGGTGCCAAGCCGTTGACTCCGTCCGTACGATAGGCCAGGAGCCATCGATGGACGGAGCGGCGATCGGCGCCGAGCCGTCTGGCGATCTCGCCGGGCAAAAGGCCTTGGTTGAGAAGCGTCACGGCTTTCAATCGCCGCTTTTCGAGAGTCTTGGGATTTCCGAATGGTCTCACGTCTCACCTCCGGAGAGGAGTATGAGACATTAATTATGCGTTTGTCAATAGTGCTTCGATGATCTCCGAGCACCCTCCGTCGCGCAAATAGCCGGCATGGTCGTTGACATTTTCAAATCTCCGTCCGACTATTTCGGAGCACTCGAATTTGTAGTTGGTGCATTTCATAAATCTCTCAATAACATCTAGAGCTCTGGGATTTTTGAAATCGATTTTGCCGCTTCCCTTCTCAATGCTCTTCATTCCGATAATACATATCGCGGCTCCCAATGCCCCGCAGGCGCCTCCGCATAATCCGATACCACCGGCGAATCCCGCCGCCATCACTGTATGCATATCGGATACGCCCATCTTTTGTGCCAACAATGCCGCGCAACTCGCCGGAGGGGCAGGTGCTTTCATGTGCCTTTCGGAAAGAGCGGAATGTATCTCATTGAATGCCGCCGGGGCATATCTCGCGGCCATGCGAAAGCATCCTATGAACCCGCCTTTCATAAAAACCTTTAATATTTGCATTGATGTCTGCATTCTTGCATCGGTTATTTCGAGGCAATTGATATTCTTGTTGCGAGCACGGAAGGATTCCACAAGCCTTTTTGCCGCAATGATTGCCTCTGTTTCAGCTTGCGGCCCCGGCCCAAGAAGCCGGTACGCTTGCACCCCTGCGGCAAGCACCGCACCCCAAATCATACCGCACTGGTAGCCATGCTGCATTATTCCGCCTGCAAGGGGGGCAGCGGCGCGCTCCTCGAGATTCAACGAGTAATCGAATGCTTGGTCGAGAACTCTCGACAGCGTTTCTGATCACGTCCCAACTTTAAGAAATACACCCACTGTTCCAATCGATGATATCCCACTTTTTGTTTTGGACATCGCCTCTCCTCAAATTTCTCAAATTGCATGCATCATTTCTCGGACGCCCAGCCCGGAGGAACGGGTTGATACAACCTATCCCTTCCATAAATCTCGCTAGCGTTGCCGTCTTTGCACCTGCTTCTCTTATAGTACATCAGGTGTGCTCCTGAGCACAGGGATACTTGCCTTTGGAATGCGGGTCGCCCCATCAATCCAATCGTACTCCGGCCCCCCAAGCACCCGAGCCAAGGTGCGCATCGTTGCGCGCCCGAGTATTGAACGGCTCCGAAGCGTGCGAGCGGGATTCGATCCCGTCGTACACCGTGCCCGTATCCGCGTGGCAGAAATAGCCCCACATCACGGGGAAGATGTCGGAGTCATTCGATTCCTCTTCATCCAACACCAAGTGAATGAAGGTTGCCGTCGTTGTTGAGTCCCGCTCGGCGTTCACCTGCGCGGAAACCAGGACATCGAACACACGCCCGAAGGAAGGATACGCCGTTTCGAGGTCGAAGCGATTGTAGCTCTGCCGCGGACGCAGGCGCCGCCTGGTTCCTCTTGGTTCGTACCGGGGGGGCCCGCGCCGCACGGTTCGGCCGGCGCTTTAACTTATTGTGCGGCAGATGGGTGCACTATCACGGAGGAATTTATGCACAAGAATGAGGTCCTATATGTGGTACAATTGCGAGCGATACCGCGCAGCACAGGGATCGGCACTTTGGAATTGGCGATTCTCGATGAATGCTCGCTTGAGAACAAGTTGTCTCGCCAATACACACCTGCCGGCGAAAGGAGTGTCGTTATGTTCGGCAAGCTTTTGCGCTTCGTTCTTCGGAATCGGATGAGCGTCTTATTGCTCATGCTGAGCGTTGTGATGGTATCGGCATCGATAGCGCCCGATACAAGCGGAACGCCGTTCACATGGGGCTTGGATGATAATGGAAATCCAATCACAGGCTTGCGATGGGGCCAGGGAGATACCATCAATGTCTTTATCGAGCCCGATCCCGATCCCACTCCGCCGGATCGATCACAATTGCTGCGCGATGGGATAATGCGCTGGCAGGGAGAGATGGCGGCGCGCGGCATTACCGTCAATGCAACGGTAGGGGACCCACCGAATCCGCCGCCCTCGGGAACCGTGCGATGCACGTACGAGCCGAGCGGCACGCAACGGGGCGGTCATACGCTCGGATCCGGTCCCGGTCAGGACGATGCGATCGCCACGGCCGACGGCAATACGGAAGACGGCATCACCGGAGGGGAGATCATCGTTCGCGACGACATTCCCGCGGGCACGCCTGGCCAGCAAGACCACATCCGCAATATCGGCGAGCATGAACTGACGCACATACTCGGGCTTGGGGATGACGCGAATGGAGTGGTCACGAACCATACCCAGGGCGATACTCCCAACGTCTTCAATGATACGGATCGCCGGGAGATTGGGCAGCTGTACCCGCTGCCGCAACAGAATGTTCCGCAGGGACAGGGGAACACCCAATCGAGTATGAATCCCAACCAATACGACTGGGATTTCCATTATGTCGGCCCATCGGACGGACATGTCGCCTTGATCACGATGAGCGTGCCTCCCGAGCTGATTGTGTACGTGATCCCACCCTCCGGCTGGCTCGTCCTCAATCCGGCGGATACTGAGCATCGGAGTCTCGATTATCCGTTTTACGAGAATTATATGGAATGCGGCTCCCCCGGACAGGCCCCATGGGATCCGAGCTACACGGCTCCCCTGGCGTTCCGGCCCCAGTCCGAGGAGGAAGCTTTGTCGGCGACCAATCCCTCGGTCCACGTCACGTTATTCACGAACGGCGCAATTCGCGGAGAAATGAGCGCGTGGGCGGGGGGTCCGGCTCAGACACTGACAGGACCGGTGCTCGATGCTTCCCAGATTCCCACGGTAAGCGAATGGGGGGTGGCGGCAATAGCGCTTCTTCTCATCGGCACCGGCATAGTGCTTATCCGCCGCCGGCTTCGAGGACATTGCAGTGAGTGAAAAGAAAGTCACAAGGCGGGACTTTTTGGGAATCGCGGCCATGTCCGCGGGCATCGTGATGACGTTCGGGTCGCTGGCGGCGATGGGCCTGCGGTTCCTGACGCCTCGAAGAACGGGCTCCCAGCCGGTCGACTTGTACATCGGCCGGATCGATGAGATTCCGGTGAACTCATCGAAGATATTCCACGATCTGAGAGGGCAGGAAGTCATCGTCCTTCGGACCGGCGAGGGAGTCAGCGGTTTTTCGAATATTTGTCCGCATCTGGGATGCCACGTGCACTGGTTGGCGGAAGAAAAAATATTCTTCTGTCCGTGCCATCTCGGCAAGTTCGACGCCGAGGGCAAAGGCGTTTCCGGCCCTCCTGCGGATGCGGGCCAGAGCCTGGAAAAAGTGATCGTCAAGCACGACGAGATCGCCGGGAATCTGTTTCTGCAAGTTCCCGCGAAGAATACGTAGGAATGAAACCTCTGCGCGGAATCCATAGGAATGCGAGGCCGTCGTGAAACAAACCGGAACCTCGAAAAATGGTTTTTTCGCGCGAGTGCTGCCCGTAGAGTGGCAGGCGCTGCGCAAGACGGCGAACGAAGAGATGCCGGCCCACATGGGAACATGGTGGTGGTGTCTCGGAGGAACGCCGCTCTTATTGTTCATGATACAGGTCGCAACCGGACTTCTTCTTTTGATGTATTATGTGCCGGGAACGAACGAGGCTTACGAGAGCGTCGGCCATATCACGAACACGGCTCCGTTCGGCTGGTTCATCCGCTCGCTGCACAAGTGGTCGGCCAACTTCATGATCTTCGCCCTTTTCCTGCACCTCCTCAGAGTGTTCTTTACCGGCGCCTACCGTTCACCGAGGCAGCTCAACTGGTGCGTGGGCGTTCTCTTGCTGGCGACGACGCTGGCCTTCGGGTTCACCGGCTACAGCCTCGTATACGAGCAGATGAGCTATTGGGGTTCGACAGTGGCGATGAATCTGGTTGAAGCAACACCGCTCGTCGGGCCAACACTGGCGTACATCGTCCGAGGCGGGACGGAGATCGGGCAGGGGACGCTCAGCAGACTGTACATCATGCACATCATAATCTTGCCGCTCGCCGCCCTCATCCTCATCTGGTTCCACATCCTGCTTACCCGGCTGCACGGCGTCACGGAACTTCACTTCCAGGACAAACCGGCGGCGGATCTGATCCGCCAGGAACTGCCCGAACTGCGCAGGCGGCTTGACGATCATGGCATCGAACTGGCGGCCGGCGTGCAGGCGCGGCCGAACCTGACCGTCGACGAGTTCACGC
>JACQXT010000073.1 GCA_016208665.1 Chitinivibrionia bacterium
TCAAGGAGTTCTTCGGCTCCAGCCAGCTCTCCCAGTTCATGGACCAGACCAACCCTCTCGCCGAGATCACCCACAAGCGCCGCCTTTCGGCGCTTGGCCCCGGCGGTCTGACCCGCGAGCGCGCCGGCTTCGAGGTGCGAGACGTGCACCCGACGCACTACGGCCGGGTCTGCCCGATCGAGACGCCCGAGGGGCCGAACATCGGGCTGATCACCTCCCTTTCGACGTTCGCCCGGGTGAACGAGTATGGTTTCATCGAGACGCCGTACCGCATCGTCAAGGACGGCAGGGTCACCGACCAGGTGCGGTTCCTCACCGCCGACGAGGAGGACCGCCACGTCATCGCCCAGGCGAACACGCCGCTTGACGCGAGCGGGAAGTTCACCTCGCAGAAGGTCTCGGCACGCCGGAGCGGCGAGTTCGAGCTCTCCCCGCCCGAGGAAGTGGAGATGATGGACGTGTCGCCCAAGCAGATCGTCTCGGTCGCCACGGCGCTGATCCCCTTTCTGGAGCACGACGACGCGAACCGCGCTTTGATGGGCTCGAACATGCAGCGCCAGGCAGTGCCGCTGCTCGTGCGCGAGGCGCCGCTGGTGGGCACCGGCATCGAGGGCATCGCCGCCCGCGACTCCGGGGTCACGGTCACGGCGCCCTGCGACGGGGTGATCGAGAAGGTGGACGCCAACCGCATCATCCTGCGCGGCGAACCCTCCAAGGATGACCCCTCCGGGCGGCTGGAGGTCTTCAGCCTGATCAAGTACCGCCGCTCGAACCAGAACACCTGCGTCAACCAGGTGCCGATCGTCCGCGAGGGGCAGGCCGTGAAGAAGGGCGACCCCCTCGCCGACGGTTCCGCCACCGACCGGGGCGAGCTCGCGCTCGGCCGCAACGTCGTCGTGGCCTTCATGCCCTGGCACGGCTATAACTTCGAGGACGCCATCATCGTCTCCGAACGGCTGGTGCGCGACGACGTCTTCACCTCCGTGCACATCGAGGAGTTCGAGGTCGAGGCCCGCGACACCAAGCTCGGCAAGGAGGACATCACCCGCGACATCCCCAACGTCTCCGAGGAGGCCCTGCGCAACCTCGACGAGTCCGGGATCATCCGCATCGCCGCCGAGATCAAGCCCGGCGACATCCTGGTCGGCAAGGTCACGCCGAAGGGCGAGACCCAGCTGACTCCCGAGGAGAAGCTGCTGCGCGCGATCTTCGGCGAGAAGGCCGGCGACGTGCGCGACTCATCGCTGGTTACCCCACCCGGGATCGAGGGCACGGTCGTCGACGTCAAGGTTTTCTCCCGCCGCGGCACCACCAAGGACGAGCGGGCCGCCGCAATCGAGGCCGAGGAGATCGTGAAGATCAAGCGCGAGTACACGGACGAGCTGGCGTTGCTGCGCGACGAGGAGGCCCGTCGGCTCGTCGGCATCTTCGTCGGCAAGCCCTCGCCGAAGCGCTTGACCGGGCGCAAGTCGAAGAAGGTGGTCTGCAAGGTCGGCGAGGAGCTCACCGAGGAGGTGCTTCTGGCGGCCGACCTGGGTCCGCTGCTCCAGCCCCGGGTCTTCAAGGAGGAGGAGCTGCGCGAGCAGATCGCCAAGGTCCACGAAAAGGCCGAGGAGCGCGCCGCCGGGCTCAAGGCGCTCTGCGACGAGCGCGTCAGCCGGCTCAAGAAGGGCGACGAGCTGCCCCCCGGCGTCATCAAGCTCGTCAAGGTCTACGTGGCGATCAAGCGCAAGATTTCGGTCGGCGACAAGATGGCCGGCCGTCACGGGAACAAGGGCGTCGTCTCGACGATCGTCGCGGCGGAGGACATGCCCTACCTGCCGGACGGCCGACCGGTCGACATCGTGCTCAACCCGCTCGGCGTGCCCTCGCGCATGAACGTCGGGCAGATTCTCGAAACGCACCTCGGCTGGGCCGCCCGCGGCCTGGGCGAGCAGCTGTCGGCTCTCGCGGAGCGCGCGACGGCCGCCGAGCTCAAGGCGCGCGTCAAGCGGATCTTCGCCGGCGAGCACGAGAAAAACCGCAGGCAGGGGCGGGAGATCATCGAGGTCGTCGATCTGATGGAGCGCGAGCAGCTGGCGGCCTTCGCGCGCTCCGTCCGCACGGGCATTCACACGGCCACGCCGGTCTTCGACGGCGCATCGGAGTCGGAGATCAAGGCGCTGCTCACCGAGGCCGGGTTCGCCACCAGCGGCAAGACGGTCCTCTACGACGGCCGCACCGGCAAACCCTTCGACCTCGACGTCACCGTCGGCTGCCTCTACATGCTCAAGCTGCACCACCTCGTCGACGACAAGATCCACGCCCGCTCCATCGGCCCCTACAGCCTGGTCACGCAGCAGCCGCTCGGCGGCAAGGCGCAATGCGGCGGCCAGCGCTTCGGCGAGATGGAAGTCTGGGCTCTCGAGGCCTACGGCGCGGCTTACACGCTGCAGGAGATCCTGACCGTCAAGTCCGACGACGTCGTCGGACGGACCAAGGTCTACGAGTCCATCGTCAAGGGCCGCAACCTCCATCAGTCGGGTCTGCCGGAATCGTTCAACGTGCTCTTGAAGGAACTCCAGGGTCTCGGCCTGGACGTGGAGCTCATGGAGTAGGCTTGCCGCGCTGCCCGTGGGAGTGTGAGAGCGCGTAATGCACCAAGGAGGGCGTTCATTTGGACAGCCTGTTTAGTTTGTTCGAGAAGCACAAGGACCCGACGCAGTACAGCGGCATCCGCATAGCGCTGGCCTCGCCGGACAAGATCCGTTCGTGGTCGCACGGGGAGGTCAAGAAGCCCGAGACCATCAACTACCGGACGTTCAAGCCGGAGCGCGACGGCCTGTTCTGCGCAAAGATCTTCGGACCGACGAAGGACTGGGAGTGCAACTGCGGCAAGTACAAGCGCATGAAGCACCGCGGCGTGGTCTGCGACAAGTGCGGCGTCGAGGTCATCCAGTCCAAGGTGCGCCGCGAGCGCATGGGGCACATCGAGCTGGCGAGCCCGGTCTCGCACGTCTGGTTCTTCAAGAGCCTGCCCTCGCGCATCGGCACCATCCTCAACATCACGCTGCGCGACCTGGAGCGGGTGCTCTACTTCGAGTCGTACATCGTGGTGGACCCCGGCCCGACCGACCTCAAGGAGCGGGAGCTGGTCAGCGAGGAGAAGTACCGGCAGCTGCACGCGGAGTTCGGCGCGGCCTTCAAGGCGGGCATGGGCGCCGAGGCAATCAAGCAGCTGCTCAAGACGATCGACGTCGAGACCCTCAGCGACGACCTCGAGGCCTTCCGCAAGTCCGGCTGCAAGCCGGAGTGGATGATCTGCGAAGTGAACGCGGTGATCCCCCCGGAACTCCGGCAGCTGGTGCCGCTCGTCGGCGGCCGCTTTGCCACCTCGGACCTCGACGACCTGTACCGCCGCGTGATCAACCGCAACAACCGGCTCAAGCGCCTGCTCGAGCTCAAGGCCCCGGACATCATCATCCGCAACGAGAAGCGGATGCTCCAGGAGGCGGTCGACGCCCTCTTCGACAACGGCCGGCGCGGCCGCGTGATCCGCGGACCGAACAAGCGCCCGCTCAAGTCGCTCTCCGACATGCTCAAGGGCAAGCAGGGGCGCTTCCGCCAGAACCTGCTCGGCAAGCGCGTCGACTACTCCGGCCGCTCGGTGATCGTCATCGGTCCCGAACTCAAACTGCACGAGTGCGGCCTGCCGAAGTCGATGGCCCTGGAACTCTTTAAGCCGTTCATCATCAGAAAACTCGAAGAGAAGAATTTCGTCCAGACGGTCAAGAGCGCGAAGAAACTGGTGGAACAGGAGAGCCCCGAGGTGTGGGACATCCTCGAGGAGATCATCAAGGGCCATCCGGTGCTGCTCAACAGAGCCCCCACGCTCCACCGCCTCGGCATTCAGGCCTTCCAGCCGGTGCTCGTGGAAGGCAAGGCGATCAAGATTCGCCCGCTCGTCTGCGCCGCCTTCAACGCGGACTTCGACGGCGACCAGATGGCGGTGCACGTTCCGCTTTCCTACGAAGCGCAGCTCGAGGCCAGAACCCTCATGCTCTCGGCCCATAACATCCTGTCGCCCGCGAACGGGAAACCGCTCGCCATTCCGTCGCAGGACATGGTCATCGGCATTTATTACATGACGATGGTGAAGAAGAGCGCCAAGGGCGAGGGCAAGGTATTCTACGGGCCGGAAGAAGCGATATTCGCGCACGACTCGGGCGAGCTCGATCTGCACGCGAAAATCAAGGTCAGATGGGAAGGCAAGCTCATCACCACCACGGTCGGACGCGTGAAGTTCAACATGATCGTGCCCGAGCCGCTCCGGTTCATCAACGAAGTCCTCGAGAAGAAGGGGATCGAACATCTGATCTTCGAAGCGTTCCAGAAACTGGGGCTCGAACGGACGATCGCATTCCTCGACAAGCTGAAGGAGACGGGATTCTCCTATGCGACGAAGTGCGGGTTGACGATCGGGCTCGACGATCTGATCGTGCCTCCCGAGAAAGCCAACCTGGTGGACAAGGCCACCAAGGATGTCCAGGCGATCATCCGCCAGTACGAGGAAGGCGTCATCACCGACGGCGAGCGGTACAACAAGATCATCGACACCTGGACCATGACGACGTCCTCCGTCGGCGAGGTCATGTTCGAAGGATTGCGAAAGGACCGCGCCGGATTCAACCCCATCTTCATGATGGCCGATTCGGGCGCCAGGGGCAGCAAGGAGCAGGTCAGGCAGCTTGCCGGCATGCGCGGCCTCATGGCGAAACCTCAGAAGAAGATTACCGGGCAGATCGGCGAAATCATCGAAATGCCCATTGTGGCGAGCTTCCTCGAAGGCCTCACCGTGCTGCAGTACTTCATTTCGACGCACGGCGCGCGGAAAGGTCTCGCCGATACCGCGTTGAAAACGGCGGACGCCGGCTACCTCACGAGGCGGCTGGTGGACGTCGCGCAGGACGTTATCGTGACCGAACCGGACTGCGGCACGATCCTCGGCATCGATATCAGCGCCTTGAAAGAGGGCGAAGAGATCATCGAATCCCTGAGCGACCGCATTCTCGGACGGGTTACCGTCGACGACGTGCTGGATCCCGTTACGGGCGAGACGATCGTGGAGGCGAACAAGCTCCTTTCCCACGCGCTTGCCTTGGAAATCGAGGACCGCGGCGTCGACAAGGTCAAAATCAGAAGCGTGCTCACGTGCGAATCGAAACGGGGCATCTGCTCCCTGTGCTACGGGACCAATCTCGCCTCCGGGCGGATCGTCGAAATCGGCGAGGCGGTCGGAGTCGTCTCGGCCCAGAGCATCGGCGAGCCCGGCACGCAGCTCACCCTGAGAACGTTCCACATCGGCGGCATCGCCAGCCGCATCGCCGAACAGACGCAGAAGATATCGAAATACTCGGGCGTCGTGGGCTACCGCAACCTCCGTTCGGTCAAGACGCACGGCGGGCACTCCATCGTGATCAGCCGCAAATCGGAAGTGCTGATCCTCGATGAAGGCGACCGCGTGCGCTCCCGGTTCGGCGCTCCCTACGGAGCGGAACTCTTCCTCTCCGAAGGCAGCCGCGTTGAAAAGGGAGACGTGATCTACGAGTGGGATCCGTATTCCGACGTGATCCTCTCGGACAAGGACGGCAAGGTTCAGTACCGGGACGTCATCGAAGACATTACCGTCAAGGAGAAGATCGACGAGAAATCCGGAAAACGGCAGATGGTGGTGATCGAAGACAGGGATAAGAAGCACCATCCGCACCTGCACGTCGTGGACGACAACGGCAAGATGGTGGGCCACTTCATCGTCCCGACCGGCTCGCACCTGCTCGTGAAGGACGGCCAGGAAGTGAAAGCCGGAGACACGCTCTGCAAGATTCCGAAGGACATCAGCAAGACGAGCGACATCACCGGCGGATTGCCCCGCGTGGCGGAACTCTTCGAAGTCCGCCGCCCGAAAGAAGCGGCCATCGTATCCGAAATCGACGGGGTTATCGAATTCGGCCCGATCACCCGCGGGATGCGGAAGATCATCGTGCGGAACGACACCGGGGACGAACGCTCGTACAATATCCCCCAGGGCAAGCACCTCAGAGTATACGAAGGGGACCGCGTCGAAGCGGGAGACCATCTGACCGAAGGTCCGGTGAATCCGTACGACATACTCAACATCAGGGGCGTCAACGCGGCGCAGGAGTATCTCGTCAACGGCATTCAGGAGGTATACAGGCTTCAGGGCGTCGGCATCAACGACAAGCACATCGAAACGATCGTGCGCCAGATGCTCCAGAAGGTGCAGATCGAAGATCCGGGAGACACGTCGTTTCTCGAGGGCGATATGGTCGACAAGATTTCCTTCAGGGAAGAGAACGAACGGGTCATCGGCAGCATGAAGGGCAAGGCGGCCACGTTCAAGCCGATGCTCCTCGGCATCACCAAGGCGTCTTTGAGCACCGACAGTTTCATCTCCGCGGCGAGCTTCCAGGAAACAACCAGGGTGCTCACCGATGCCGCGGTGCGGGGAAAGACCGACCGCCTCCTCGGACTCAAGGAGAACGTCATCATGGGGCATTTGATTCCGGCGGGCACCGGCATCAAGCGCTATGATCAAATCGAGCTCATCGAAGAGGAAGAAGAGGAGCCGGTGGGCGGCGGCGCAGACGAAGGAATCGAGACCGAAGAACAGGAAACGCTTTCGGCGGCCGAAAAGGCCGGCGAAGAAAAATAAAGGGAGCAAAAGGAAAAAGCTTGACAGTTTCACAACTTAGCGGTAGATTCTAACCTTTGCATGTGTGACTTTTCCTTGCCCCGATAGCTTACTAGCTGAATACATCTAGTAATTTCTAATTTGTTTTGTGATATATGGTTATGGAAGTTATCCACAGGCCCTATATCACAAGGGAATGTCATACGTATCTCCGGGCCGGCCGGTCGGTCCCGGGGAAGTTGGAGGGGAGCCGGCATTTTCGGCTCGAATACCGTCTGTAATGGAGGAAGTTTGCCAACTATTAATCAGTTGATACGATCGGGACGGAAGGCCCAGAAGGGGAGAGCGAAAACCCCCGCAATGACACAGTGCCCGCAGAAACGAGGCGTGTGCACGAGGGTGTATACACTTACTCCCAAGAAACCCAACTCGGCAATGCGCAAAGTCGCGAGGGTGCGGCTCACGAACGGGTTCGAGGTGACCGCGTATATTCCCGGCGAGGGCCACAACCTGCAGGAACACTCGATCGTTTTAATACGAGGCGGAAGAGTCAAGGATCTTCCCGGGGTGCGATACCATATTATCAGGGGCGTCCTCGACGCAGCCGGCGTAGACGGAAGGCATAATTCGCGTTCCAAGTACGGCGTCAAGAGACCGAAGGCGTAAGGCCCCGCGATTCGAATTGGAGTGAGATGCCACGCAGAAGAGGAATCAAGAAGAGAGAGCTGGTGCCCGATCCGAAGTTCCATGATCTGATCGTCGCCCGCTTCGTCAATTACATCATGCGCAGAGGGAAAAAATCTCTCGCAGAAGACATCGTGTACGACTGCTTCGATATGATCGAGAAGAAAACCGGCCAGAAGGGCATCGAGGTGTTCAAAAAAGCTCTCGACAACGTCAAGCCGGTTCTCGAAGTGTCCTCCCGGCGGGTCGGCGGCGCGACCTACCAGATACCGGCCGAAGTGCGGCACGACCGGCGCGTCGCGCTGGCCATGCGCTGGATATCGGGGTACGCGCGGGTGCGGCCTGAAAAGACCATGTCCGAACGGCTCGCGAACGAATTGCTCATGGCGTCGCGTTTCGAAGGACCGTCGATCAAGAAGAAGGAAGATACGCACAAGATGGCGGAGGCGAACAAGGCGTTCGCCCATTTTAGATGGTAACAAGCGCATTTGCATGCGTTCACATAATACAACAACTGCAGCTAGGCAGGGGTTGGCGCTCCTCGGGTTGAGTATATTGAACCTCGGGGTTTTTAGTTGAGAACATTTCGATTGAAAACATCGGAGTGCATGAATCCCACGATCGCTTGTTGACCGGTCTTGCCTGAGAAGGCTCGGCCGGCACATGCGACCGGTCGGGCAGGAAATGAAATGGCAAGATTGGTCCCGCTGGAAAAGGTGAGAAACATCGGCATCATGGCTCATATCGATGCCGGTAAAACCACCATTACGGAAAGAATCCTGTTGTATACCGGCAAGCTCCACCGCATGGGGGTAGTCCACGACGGCGCCGCCACGATGGACTGGATGGAGCAGCAAAAAGAGCGCGGTATAACGATCACTTCCGCTGCAACTACCTGTTTCTGGTCGGGGCACAGAATCAATATTATCGACACCCCCGGGCACGTCGATTTTACCGTCGAAGTCGAACGCAGCCTCCGCGTTCTCGACGGAGTGATCGCAATATTCTGCTCCGTCGGGGGAGTCGAGCCGCAATCCGAAACGGTGTGGCGGCAGGCGGATAAATACGGAATTCCCCGGATCGCGTTCGTCAACAAGATGGACCGGATGGGATCCGATTTTCATAATGTTGTTTCGATGATCCGGGAACGGCTGGGAGCGAATGCGGTTCCCATACAGCTGCCCATCGGCAGCGGAGACCTGTTCAACGGCGTCATCGACCTGGTGAAAATGAAGGCGTATTTCTATAACGAAGATAATCTCGGAGCGACCTTCGAAGAGAAGAACATCCCCCAGGATCTGCTCGATCAGGCGCGCGACTACCGTGAACGCATGATCGAGAACCTCTCCGAGTTCGACGACGATCTCATGCATCAGTTCATCGGGAGCGGCGACGCCGACGAGGAAACGATCATGCGCGCCATTCGGCAGGCGGTCATGGACGTCCACGTGATCCCGGTGCTTTGCGGGGCGGCCTTCAAGAACAAGGGCGTCCAGAAGCTGCTGGACGCCGTACTCGACTACCTCCCGTCCCCGCTCGACGTGCCTCCCGTAGAGGGCGTAAATCCCTTCACGAAGAAAGAGGACAAGCGCCGGGTCGGGGATAAGGAGCCGTTTTCGGCGCTCGCGTTCAAGATCGCCGCGGATCCGTATATCGGAAAGCTCACCTACATACGGGTCTATAGCGGCGTCGCGAAGGCGGGAAGCCAGGTGCTCAACGCCTCATCGAATTCGAAAGAGCGGATCGGCCGGCTCGTGCAGATGCACGCCAACAAGCGCGAGGAGCAGGAAGAGATCTATTCCGGCGACATCGCCGCGGTCGTCGGCTTCAAGAAGGTATTCACCGGCGATACGCTGTGCGATGTCCGCAAGCCGATCGTCCTGGAAACGATGCACTTCCCGGAACCGGTCCTGTCGGTCGCCATCGAGCCGAAGACGAAAAGCGACCAGGAGAAGCTCTCCCTCGCCCTGGAGAAGCTCAGCGACGAAGATCCGACCTTCAAGGTCTCGGTCAACGAGGAGACGGGGCAGACCCTGATTTCCGGCATGGGCGAACTGCACCTCGAGATTCTCGTCGACCGGATGCTCCGCGAGTTTGCGGTCGGAGCGAACGTCGGCAAGCCGCAGGTCGCCTATAAGGAATCGATTATCGGGGGCGCGGAAGCGGTC
This sequence comes from Chitinivibrionia bacterium, assembly GCA_016208665.1. GTDB lineage: Bacteria > Krumholzibacteriota > Krumholzibacteriia > WVZY01 > WVZY01 > JACQXT01. Next base: position 9,544 of record JACQXT010000073.1, read on the forward strand.
GGCAAGTTCATCAAGCAAAGCGGCGGCCACGGCCAGTACGGGCACGTCGAGCTGAGAGTCGAGCGGAACGAAAAGGGCGACAACTTCGTGTTCGAGAACAAGATCGTCGGCGGAAGCATTCCAAAGCATTTCATACCTTCCATCGAGCGGGGCATCCGGGATTCGATGACCTGCGGAGTGATCGCGGGTTTCCCGGTCGTCGGCGTCAAGGTGCAGTTGCTCGACGGCTCGTATCACGAGGTGGATTCCAGCGAAATGGCGTTTCGCATGGCGGCGAGTTTCGCGTTCCGCGACGCCATGGGGAAGGCCCAACCGGTCATGCTGGAGCCCATCATGGAAATAGAAGTGGTTCTTCCCCAGGAGTACATGGGAGAAGTGATCGCGGACCTGAATTCCCGGAGAGGCAAGATCGGCGGCATGTTCCGCCGGGCGGACGCCCAGGTGTTGGCCGCGAGAGCCCCCCTGTCGGATATGTTCGGATACGCCACCGCGCTCCGTTCCTTGACGCAGGGGAGAGCCGTCTACTCAATGCAGTTCTTGAGATATGAAGCACTTCCAGAGGATATGGTACAGGAATTCATCGGCAAGTTTCACGGCAGAGCCTTAAGAAATTAAGGAGGCGACACACATGGCGAAAGCGAAATTTGAACGGACGAAGCCGCACGTAAACGTAGGGACGATCGGGCACGTGGACCATGGGAAGACGACGTTGACGTCGGCGATCACGCAGATACTGGCGAAGCACGGATTGGCGGACTACATACCGTTCGACCAGATCGACAAGGCGCCGGAGGAGAAGGAGCGGGGGATCACGATTGCGACGGCGCACGTGGAGTACCAGACGAAGAACCGCCACTATGCGCACGTGGACTGTCCGGGGCACGCGGACTACATCAAGAACATGATCACGGGCGCTGCGCAGATGGACGGGGCGGTGCTGGTGGTGAGCGCGGCGGACGGTCCGATGCCGCAGACGCGGGAGCACGTGCTGTTGGCGCGCCAGGTGAACGTGCCGCACATCGTGGTGTACCTGAACAAGGTTGACATGGTGGACGATCCGGAGCTCTTGGAGCTGGTGGAGCTCGAGGTTCGGGAGTTGTTGTCGAGCTACGAGTTTCCCGGGGACGAGATCCCGGTGGTGCGCGGGAGCGCGCTGAAGGCGTTGGGGTGCGGGTGCGGGAAGACGGACTGTCCGAACTGCAAGAGTGTGTTTGAGCTTATGGAAGCGATCGACACGCACATACCGACGCCGGAGCGGGACCGGGACCGGCCGTTCTTGATGCCTGTGGAGGACGTATTTTCGATCATGGGCCGGGGGACGGTGGGGACGGGGCGCGTGGAGCGCGGGAAGATCAAGATCGGGGACAAGGTTGAGCGCGTGGGAGTGAAGGAGACGAAGGAGACGGTGGTGACGGGAGTGGAGATGTTCCGGAAGACGCTGGACTATGCGGAAGCGGGGGACAACGTGGGGCTCCTCTTGCGGGGGATCGAGAAGGAGGATTTGGAGCGGGGGATGGTGTTGGCGGCTCCGAAGTCGATCACGCCGCACACGACGTTCAAGGGGAAGCTGTACATATTGACGAAGGAAGAGGGGGGCCGGCACACGCCGTTCTTCAACGGGTATCGTCCGCAGTTTTACTTTCGGACGACTGACGTGACGGGCGTGGCGACCTTGCCCGAGGGGACGGAGATGGTGATGCCGGGCGAGAACGTGGAGTTGGCGATAACGCTGATAACGCCGATAGCGATGGAGAAGGAATTGCGCTTCGCGATTCGCGAAGGAGGCCGCACGGTGGGAGCCGGCGTGGTCACGGAGATCATAGAATGAACGCACAGAAAATACGCATAAAGCTCAAAGCCTACGAGCATGCGACGCTCGACCGCACGACGGATGAAATCGTCAAGACGGCGAAGAGGACGGGCGCCCGGGTCAAGGGTCCCATCCCGCTGCCGACGAAGCGGAGTTTCTATACCGTATTGCGGTCGCCGCACGTGAACAAGAAGTCCCGGGAGCAATTCGAGATTCGCGTTCACAAGCGGTTGATCGATTTGACGCACACGACCCAGCAGACGATAGACGACCTCACGAAGCTCGTCCTGCCTGCGGGCGTGGATATCGAGATCAAGACGTAGGGCATGGTGCCGAGGCGGCGAGCACATGGCATGTAGCATTGAGAGCGCGCGATGCGCTGTGGAGGACGGTATATGGAAGGCCTGATAGGGAAGAAACTGGGCATGACGCAGGTATTCGAGGAATCCGGACGGTCGATTCCCGTATCCGTAATCGAAGCGGGCCCCTGCCCCGTGGTGCAAATCAAAACGGTCGAGAAGGACGGCTACGGCGCGATCCAGATCGGCTTCGGTTCCGCCACGAAGAACAAGCTGACCAGGCCGATCGAGGGCCATTTCAAGAAGGCCAAGGTCGAACCGCGGCGCATTCTGAAAGAGGTGCGCGTCGACGCGCCCGACACATACGCCGTCGGCCAGGCGATCAACGTGAAGATCTTCGAAGGCGCATCGAAAGTCCACGTTTCCGGATTCACGAAGGGCCGCGGCTACGCCGGCGTGACGAAGAAACACGGATTCAAAGGCGGCAAGGAAACACACGGCTGCAAGAGCCACCGCGTCCCGGGCTCGGTCGGAAACAACTCGAGTCCGGCCCGCGTGTTCAAGGGAAAGAGGCTCGCCGGCCGCATGGGCAACGAGCAGAGAACGATACAGAATCTTCAGGTCGTACAGATCGATGTCGAAAACAACCTCCTCTTCGTGCGGGGGGCCGTACCCGGCGCGAACAACGGGATTGTGTTCATCCGTAAAGCATAAACCGAGTCGCAGGCAAAAGGATCTATCATGGCAACGGCAAAATATTTCGCGAAGGACGGCACGGAAAAGGGAAGCCGGGAACTGCCGGCGGCCGTCTTCGGGTGCGAAGTCAACGAACACCTCATGTATGAAGCCGTGCGCGCCTACAGCGCCAAGCAGCGGCAGGGAAACGCTTCGACGAAGGAGCGTTCGGACGTCCGGGGAGGCGGCAAGAAACCGTACCGCCAGAAAGGTACAGGACGCGCCCGGGCCGGCACCATCCGATCGCCGATTTGGAGGGGCGGCGGCATCGTGTTCGGACCGCATCCCCGAGATTACCGGATCGAGCTTCCGAAGAAGATCCGGCGCGGCGCCCTTCTATCGGCCCTCTCGAGCAGAGCCCTGGACGGGGACATCCTGATCATCGACGACGTCGATCTCAGCGAGCCGAAAACGAAAGCCTTTGCCAAAGTTCTGAAACACATGGATTCCTATAAGAAGAAGACGCTGTTCCTGCTCGATGCGCCGAAGGAAGCGGTCGTGAAATCGGCCCGCAATATACCGGGGGTCAAGATCGTGCTCGGCAAGCAGGTGAGCGTCTACGACGTGATGTGGGCGGACAAGATCATCATCACGGAGCCCGCCGTCCGGACTATGGAGGAGGTGTTCAAGGCATGAGCGATATCAGGCTGATCGTGAAACGGCCGGTTATCACCGAGAAGAGCACGGCGCTCAAGGAAGCCTCCAACAGGTACGTATTCAAGGTGGATGTCCATGCGAACAAACGCCAGATCAAACAGGCGGTGGAAAAGCTGTTCAACGTTCACGTGAAAGACGTCAGAACGGCGGTGTACGCAGGCAAGGTCACCGTTGTCATGAGACGCTCCGGCAGGTTTACGGGTTCGAAATCACGCTGGAAAAAAGCATACGTAACGATCGCCGAAGGCGAAACAATCGACGTTTTCGACGTTGTGTAAGGAAGAGAAGTGATTTAAATGCCGGTAAAAAAGTTCAAACCGATCACGCCGACGCTGCGGTACCGGACGGTTTCCGATTTTGCGGAGCTGAGCACCAGGACTCCTGAGAAATCGCTCCTGGAACCGTTGAAGAGGACCGGCGGGAGAAACAACCGCGGCCGTTTGACGATGCGCCACCAAGGCGGCGGACACAAGAAGATGTACCGGGCCGTCGATTTCAAGCGGGACAAGCTGAACATCCCGGCCACGGTGGCCTCGGTCGAATACGATCCGAACCGCTCCGCCAGGATCGCGCTCCTGCATTACGCCGACGGCGAGAAGCGCTACATCCTCGCTCCGGACAAACTGATCGTCGGGGCCGTCATCGTCGCCGGCGCTGAAGTGGATATCAAACCCGGCAACGCCCTTCCGCTCGAGAAGATCCCGCTGGGCACCATGGTGCACAACATCGAGCTTTCGAAGGGACGCGGAGGCCAGATGGTGCGCTCCGCCGGAGGATACGCGCAAATCATGGCCAAGGAAGGCGACTACGTTCAGGTTCGAATTCCCTCGGGCGAGGTGCGAATGGTCCGCAAGGAGTGTTACGCCACGATCGGCCAGGTGGGCAATCTGGAGCACGAGAACGTCGTATTCGGCAAGGCGGGGAAATCGAGATGGATGGGCATCCGTCCGTCCGTCCGCGGCGTCGCGATGAACCCGATCGACCATCCGCTCGGAGGCGGCGAAGGGAAATCCAGCGGCGGCAGGCACCCGACCACTCCGTGGGGGAAACCGACCAAGGGATACAAGACGAGAAAGAAGCAGTTGAGCGATAAATATATCGTCAGGCGTCGTGCAAAGAAGAAATAAACCAGGTAAGGACACACTATGGGCAGAAGTCTCAAGAAAGGTCCGTTCATCGACCAGAAGCTCATGAAGAAGATCATCAACATGAGCCGGGTCGGCGACCGTCGCAGTTCACAACGGCAACAAGTTCATTCCGATCTTCGTCAACGAGAACATGGTCGGGCACAAGGTGGGAGAATTCGCCGCAACGAGAACGTACCGGGGACACACGAGCAAGACGATGAAAGCCCAGAAGGGCACGAAGAGTTAACCGGCAAGCCCGCTGGAGGGTGATAGATGGAATCGAAAGCCATAGCCCGAGATATAGGATATCCGGCACGCAAAGTTCGCCAGGTCGCCGATCTGGTTCGCGGCATGAGTGTGGAAAAGGCCCTCGAAGTCCTGAAATTCACGCCCAGAGCGGCGGCCGCGCCGATGAGCAAGACGATCAAATCCGCGATGCATAACATGGTGAACCGGAAAGGCGGCACCGTTGAGGCCGAGGACATGAGGATTAAATCCATTTCGGTGGACGAGGGCAAGACGCTGTACCGCATACGACCGCGGGCGCAGGGAAGAGCCTACAGGATACGGAAGCGCAGCAGCCGCATCCAGGTGGTGCTGTCCCTGCAGAAAGAAGCATAGCCGTCAGGAGGACACGATAATGGGGCAGAAAACGCACCCCGTTGGCTTGCGATTGGGCATCAACAGAACATGGGATTCCCGCTGGTTCGCCACCAAAGATTATTCCGAGTGGCTGAATGAGGACGTCAAGATCCGGAAGTACATCAAGAAGCGGCTGTTCAAGGCCGGCGTTGCGCGCGTGTTGATCGAACGTTCCAGCGGCAGGGCGATCGTCAATATTTATACGGCGCGGCCGGGCATGGTCATCGGCCGGAAGGGCAGCGAAGTCGACATGCTGCGCGACGAGCTGAAGCACCTTTCGGGAAAAGAAATTCAAATCAACATCAAGGATGTAAAGAAACCGGAATTGAACGCCCAACTGGTCGCTGAACATATTGCGCTGCAGCTTGAGCAGCGCGTTTCCTTCAGACGGGCGATGAAGAAGACGCTGTCCTCGGCCATGCGCATGGGCGCTCTCGGCATCAAAGTGAAGTGCTCGGGACGCCTCGGCGGAGCCGAAATGGCGCGGCGCGAAGGATACCACGAAGGCAGGGTGCCGCTGCATACGCTCCGGGCCGACATCGATTACGCGCGGGCGACCGCGCACACCACGTTCGGGTGCGTAGGCGTCAAGGTCTGGATTTATAAAGGCGAAGTATTTCCGAAGGATTTCAAGAAAGAGCTGGCGCAGTCCAGCGAGGGGGCCAAGTAACCCATGTTGATGCCAAAAAGAGTCAAGCACCGCAAACAACAGCGCGGACGGATGAAGGGGCAAGCCACCCGCGGCGCAACCATCGAATTCGGCGAGTTCGGCCTGAAAGCCATGGAGCCGAAGTGGTTGACCAACAAGCAAATCGAAGCGGCCCGCGTGGCGTTAACCAGGCATATCAAGAGAGTCGGCAAGTTGTGGATTCGCATATTTCCCGACAAGCCGGTGACCGTGAAGCCCGCCGAAACCCGTATGGGCAAGGGGAAGGGCGCTCCCGAATACTGGGTTGCGGTCGTCAAGCCCGGGCGGATCATGTTCGAGCTCGAAGGCGTTCCCGTCGATGTGGCGAAGCGCGCCATGGACCTGGCTTCATCGAAGCTCCCCATCAAGACCAAATTCGTGCAGCGAGAAGGGCTGGAGGATTAAGACATGAAACCGCATGAAATGCGCGAAATGACGCTCGACGAGCTCACGGTGCACATCGATTCGCTTGTCGACGAGCTGGCGAATCTGCAGATCAAGCTGCGGACCAAGCAGCTCGCCAATCCGTTGCGCGTGAGAGTGCTGAGGCGCGAAATCGCCAAGGCAAGAACGGTTGTCAGGGAAAAACAGCTGGGCGCCAAGCCCGGCCAGACGTTGAATCAGGCAACAGGCGCGAACGCCGCAAGCACCGACGCTTCCGCCGGACGGTAGCGGACTCCGGCGCATGTGACCGATGCAGGGAGAAATGATGGCCGAAAGAAAGTTAAGAAAGGTTTTTGTCGGCGTCGTCGAAAGCAACAAGATGGATAAGACCATCGTCGTTCGCGTCGACCGGCTGGTGAAACACAAGATCTATAAGAAATTCATCAAGCGGTCGACGAAACTTACGGCGCACGATCCCGAGAATGCGTGCAACATAGGCGACAAGGTGAAGGTCATGTCGACGAAGCCGATCAGCAAACGCAAACGCTGGCGTCTCGTCGAGGTGGTCGAGCGCGCACGATAAAATCGCGCATACACTTCGAATACGATTCGAGCGTTGAAGAATTTGGGAAGAGCAGGTACACAAGATGATCAAGGCACAGACAATACTTCGTGTAGCGGATAATTCCGGAGCCAAAGGCTTGCTCTGCATTCGAGTGCTCGGCGGAACGAAACGGCGATACGCCCGCGTCGGCGATGTCATATCCGTTTCCGTCAAGGTGGCAATTCCCGGCGGCGTGGTAAAGAAAGGCCAGGTTGCCAAAGCGGTCGTCGTGCGAACGAGAAAAGAGATACGGAGAGAAGACGGGAGCTACATCCGCTTCGACGAAAACGCAGCCGTCATCATAAACGACAACATGGAGCCCGTGGGCACCAGAATCTTCGGCCCCGTGGCGAGGGAGCTGAGGGACAAGAAATTCATGAAAATCATTTCGCTCGCGCCGGAGGTGCTCTAGAGGGCGCGGACGGATGTCAGGGCATGCGAGATCCTTTACGATGGAATGGAGTTAGGCCATGATGAACATCATCAAGAACGACACGGTCAAGGTTGTGTCGGGCAACCACAGGGGCAAAGTGGGCCGCGTTCTCAAAGTATTCCCCAAATCGAACCGCATCATCGTGGAAAAGGTGAACCTGATCAAGCGGCATACGAAGCGCCGGTCGCAGACCGAGCAGGGCGGGATACTCGAGAAGGAAGCGCCGATCCACATCTCCAACGTGATGCTCGTCTGTCCCAAATGCTCCAAGATGTCGAAAACCGGAACGGGAATATTGGCCGACGGCACAAAGGTCAGGGTATGCAAGTCGTGCAAGGAAATGATAACTCGGGAGTAAATCGCAGGAGCGCCGCACTATGGTGAGGATGAAGAAAAAATACGTATCCGACGTGATTCCCGCCCTCAAGAAGGAGTTCGGGTTCACCAGCGTCATGCAGGTTCCCCGGCTCGAGAAGATCGTCGTCAACATGGGCATGGGGGAATCCCTTCAAAACGCGAAACTGATGGACGCCGCCATGGAAGACATGGCCACCATCACCGGGCAAAAACCGAAGCTGTGCCGGGCGCGGCTGTCGGTCGCCGCGTTCAAACTCCGCGCCGGTATGCCGATCGGCTGCAAGGTCACGATGAGAGGCGACATGATGTACGAGTTTTTCGACCGCCTCGTGAACATCGCCCTGCCGCGCATCAGGGATTTTCGCGGCGTGCCCGCCAAGAGTTTCGACGGGCGGGGCAACTACACGCTGGGCGTCAAGGAGCACATCATTTTTCCCGAGATCAATTATGACAAGATCATGAAGATCTTCGGGATGGATATATGCATCGTTACAACGGCAAGAACGGACGAGGAAGGCAGCGCGTTGCTCAAGCACATGGGAATGCCTTTCCGTAATTAGCACCAGTCTGTGAGGGAATCGTGGCAAAGAAATCGTGGATAGTATAATCGAAGAGACCGCCGAAATTCAAAGTTCGGGGATATAACCGCTGCGGGCGGTGCGGCAGGTCGCGGGCGTATCTCAGGAAATTCGGAGTATGCCGCATCTGTTTCCGCGAGCTGGCGCTGCAGGGCGAGATCCCGGGCATTGTCAAGGCCAGCTGGTAGCAGTGATTGCGGCAGCCGCCGGCGGCGGCCGCGCGGCTCACGCAGTTCAGTACAGGGGGCATTTCATTGTGACTATGACAGATCCGATTTCGGACTATCTGACCAGAATCAGGAATGCGAGCAAGGCTCGCCACGAGTACGTTGACATTCCCGCATCGCGTATGAAGGCGGAGATGAGCCGCATCATGCTGGATTCGGGATTCATCAAGAATGTCCGCTACATCGAGGACGGCAAACAGGGCATGCTGAGGGTCTATCTGAAATATGACAAGGACATGAAGAGCGTAATCAGCGGCATGAAACGAATCAGCAGGCCGAGCCTGAGAATCTATGTCTCCTCGAACAAGCTCCCGCGCGTGTTGGGAGGATACGGCATGGCCATCATCTCCACGTCCCAGGGATTGCTGCGGGATTCGGAGTGCCGCCAGCGCGGTGTCGGCGGAGAAGTGATTTGCGAAGTGTGGTAGCCCCGCAACCCGCACGGTCCGCCGGGGCGGCCGCGAACGTATAGCGGAAGGATCAATGGAGGAAGCATGTCGCGCGTAGGATTGAAACCGATCAAGATTCCGGACGGCGTTACGGTCGCGTTCGAACAGTCGAAGGCCACCGTCACGGGTTCGAAGGGAACGGTCACGAAAGAGTTCCCCCCGCAGTGCGATTTCCGTCAGGAGAACGAGCTCGTGTACGTATCGCGCCGCAAGGAAGACAAGCTTCACCGCTCGATGCACGGCCTGACCCGCACGCTGCTGTCGAACATGATGTTGGGCGTATCGAAAGGATTCTCGAAGCAGCTTGAAATCGTCGGAGTCGGCTACAAGGCCGAAGTCAAGGGGAAAGAGCTCATTCTGGCGGTCGGATATTCGAACCCGGTGCATTTCCGGATACCCGAGGGCATCAGCATTGAAACGCCGAGCCCCACTCAGATCATCGTCAAAGGCATCGAGAAGGATGCGGTGGGCCAGGTGGCCGCGAATATTCGTTCCATCAGGCCGCCGGAGCCCTACAAAGGCAAGGGCATCAAATACCTGGGCGAACATATTCAACGCAAGGCCGGCAAGGCAGCCGCCGGCGCGTAAAGGGATCGTGCGATGAAAGCAAGAAACGAGAAACAATACAAGCGGAAGAGACGGCACCTCCGGGTGAGGAACAAGATCGTCGGAACGCCCGAACGGCCGCGGCTGTGCGTGTTCAGGAGCTCCCTGCACATCTATGCGCAGCTGGTCGACGATACGAGCGGGCATACGATCGCCGCATCGTCGAGTCTCAAACTGGGCGTCGTGCAATCGGAAGACAAGGCGAGCAAAAAAATCCAGCAGGCCCGGGAAGTGGGCAAATTGCTGGCCGAGAACGCCAAGGCAAAAGGAATATCCCGCGTCGTATTCGACCGCGGCGGCTATCTGTATCACGGACGCGTCGCCGCTTTGGCCGAAGGGGCCAGAAAGAACGGCCTCGAGTTCTAGGGCCGTGCGGATCGAGAACGGCCGGACAAGGAGGAATCGTAATCGATGGTGGCTAAACAGAGAGAAAGAAGAGGAGGTGGCGGTCCGGGAGCGCGGCCGAAGGGTCCCGAGTATCTCGAGCAGACGATCCACATCAATCGCGTCGCTAAAGTCGTCAAAGGCGGGCGCAGATTCAGTTTCAACGCGCTCATCGCCGTCGGCGACGGCATGGGAAAGGTGGGGATCGGGCTCGGCAAGGCGAACGAAATCTCGGAAGCGATTCGCAAAGGAACCGAATCGGCAAAACGCTCCATGATCAGGGTGCCGCTCCTCGGCGGAACGATTCCGTTCGAAGTGCACGGGAAATTCGGAGCCGGATACATCGTGTTGAAGCCTGCGTCGCCCGGAACGGGCGTGATTGCGGGCGGCCCCGTCAGGGCGATCATGGAGTCGGCCGGCATCAAGGATATCCTGGCGAAATCGTTGGGCTCGAACAATCCTCATATCGTCGTCAAAGCGGCGATGCAAGGGCTCGAGAAGCTTGAAAGCGCCAAGG
>JACQXT010000047.1 GCA_016208665.1 Chitinivibrionia bacterium
TCCGCGCGGACAATGGGTTCGAGCCGTCGAACAGCATTCGGCACGGCGAGATAGGATTCGGGGGCATTTATCGTTTTGAAAACAGTCCTGTGCTCGAAAACATTCGGAGCGACACCAAGGCCGCCCAAAAATATAACTTCGACGGCGTCAGAAAAGACGAGTGGATCAATACAAGCCTGCAGGTAGCGTTCAGAACCGCTCAAACAGCCAACCACACGAATTACATGCGAAGCAACGAACTGTTCCGGGATATCTATTTCGGCGGCATCTGGCAGGCGCACACCTGCGTGAGCACCCAACCCGTCGAGCAGCTTCAGTTCGGCGGCAACTACAACTACGGCCACCGCATTGCGAGATACGATCTCGTCATGGGCAAGGAAATCAGCTACGGCCTCTGGGCCAACGTGCGCCCGATCAGCCGCCTCCTCGTCTCGAGTTCCTTCTCCCATTTGACAAGCGATCACTTGGAGACAGGGGATGAGCTCTTCTCTCAATCCGTGTTTCGAACGACCATGTCGCTCCAGCTCTCGCGCGAGCTCTCCACCCGCCTCATCGTGCAATACAACGACCGCTGGGATACATGGGATGTCGATCCGCTCATAACATACCGCCTCAATCCATTTTCGATCTTCTACATCGGTTCGACGCACGATTACCGGGATTTGACGTTCGAAGAGGACGGACAAGACGGCTGGACCCTCACCAGCCGCCAATACTTTCTCAAGCTGCAGTACTTGTTTCAACTGTAGGGCGCCTGCCCCGGAAAGCACCATGGTTCTCAGAACCGCGTTTTCTCCGCGCTATCCCGCGCCGTATATTATTCTTTACTTAGACCTGCCGGGCACCGTATACTTGATCGCACAGAGCAACGGGGAGGGGCGCGGCTCATGGCTTTTTCCCTCCCTTTTTCCCTATCCCTGCGAGCTATAATGCGCTTGAGAAGCGCTCGTGCGGTCTTCTGCATAAGCATCTCGGCGATTCCCACCGGACTGCCTCGACGTTTAGGAACGCACTGAGACAAGGAGGTCCGATATGGGAAGAGCAACCCTGCCGATTCTCATAGCACTCGCGATCATTATTTTTAATCCTCCCGGCATACCATCCCAACCCCCCATAGTGCCCGGCAGAGGCAATTCTTCGGAAGAGATTCAACAATTGAAGCGGCAATACATCAAGCTGCGCACGGAGTTGAAGAGCAGAAGGATGTTGAAATCGATCCTCGAAGTCGATGCGAATGTCGATCTCAGGTACATTGCGAGCCAATACGGTTTGCAAAGGCTTCCCGAGTTCACTAACCTGTCGGACGAGCAGATCTCGGCGCATCTGCAAGATCTTGAACACGAGTTCCACATCAGACCGTTGATATATGGAAGCGACGATCTCGAAGAAATCTACCGGGAACCGCCCGATGACCCTGCTACTAACATTCCGTTCGTTACGGATGATCGAGTTCTCAAAGCCTCGAAATCCGTCGTCGCAATCATAAGCAAAGAGGTTATGGTGCCGAATGGCGATTCGTGGACGCTCACAACGATTCCGCTCACCCAGGTACTGAGCGGCACTCAACAGCTCTGCGATTTCGACTGCTTTTTCAACGCTCAGTGCGCCGATGTGAGGGGTACGGGGTTCCTCGTGGAAGATCAAGTCATAGCTACCGCCGGCCATCTGGTTCAGGTCGGTGTGAACGGCTACGCCGACTGGCTCGAATCCGTGTATTTCGTGTTCGAATACGTGATGGAAGCGGAAGGCCGGATCAAGACGAGCTTCAAGGCGGACGAGGTGTATAGAGGCATCGAAGTGCTCGCGGATCATTCATCGGAGGGAGCCGATTGGGCTCTCATAAAGCTCGATCGCCTCGTGACGGGCCGCGATCCGCTTTTATGCCGCAAGTACGGCAAGGCGGATGAGAATAATGACGTCTACATGCTGGGGCATCCGCACGGCATGCCGATGAAGTACTCAGGCCCCGGAAGGATTCTCGATAACGACCCATGCCATTACTTTCTGAGCGACCTCGATGCCCATCCGTATAACTCGGGTTCTCCGGTGTTCAATGCATACGACAACCAGGTCGAAGGCATTTTGGCGCGGGACGCGGGAAACTTCGCCGAATTCTGCGAATGCTATGCTACTGCGGTATACAACTCGCAAATGGGAACAGCCGGTGTCGAGGTGACGCGCAGCGTACTCTTCAAACGGTGTCTCGAATGGCCCGATCATATCTTCATCGAAAGCACGGTTCCGACCGCGATAGTCAAGGTGACGACAAGCGACGGCTCGGAATTCCTGGCTCCTATACCGGTTGGCACCGCCCCGGTTGAGCTGCCGTATTCCGATATGGGCGTGCTCCTGCTGGGAAACATAGACGAGTGCTGGATACCGTATTTCCCCCTGCCCGGGGAGTTGTGGAAGGTCGTGCCGAGTTCCTATGCAGGCATGAATGTCATGGAAAAGGTATGTGAATGATCGGAAAAACGATTTCTCACTACCGCATCGTCGAACGAATCGGCTCGGGCGCGATGGGCGAGGTCTACAAGGCGGACGACCTGTCCCTGCAGCGCCCCGTCGCGCTCAAGTTCCTGTCAGAGGAACTCACGAGCGAAGTGCTACTACGAAGGGAAGAGCATCCGGGAACTCCTTCGCGAAGGTCCGCTGCCGGCCGGCGTCGCGCTCGAGTACGCGCTGGGAATAGCCGACGGCCTCGACACGGCCCACCGCAAAGGCATCATGCACCGCGACATCAAACCAGCCAACATCGTAGTGACCGGAGACGGGGTCGCGAAAATTCTCGACTTCGGCCTCGCTAAACTCACGGGACGCTCGAAGGTGACAAAAGCCGGCGCCTCGATGGGCACGCTCGGCTACATGTCTCCGGAGCAAGTGAGAGGCGAGACCCTCGATCATCGCACCGATATCTTCTCTCTGGGCGCGTTGCTCTATGAAATGCTGACGGGGATCCCGCCGTTCGCAGCCGATAACGAGGCCGCCATAATTTATAAACTCTTGAACGTCGAACCCGTCCCTCCGCGCGCGCACCGCCCCGATCTTCCGGATCGCATAACGGCTGTCCTCGCGAAAGCGATGGCGAAGAATTCCGACGAGCGCTACCGGGCGATGTAGGAGTTCCGGGACGATCTGCTCGGTATCCTGCGCGAAATCTCGCCCGGGCGCCTCGCCCGTTTCAAGAAGCTGCGCGCATCGAGCGCCGGCCGCACCGTTCGGAACATTCGCTTTGCCGCGGCGGGGCTCGTCGTCGCCGTCCTCGCGGCCGGGGCGATCAACCGGCGCACCATAAGCGGTTTTCTTGGATTGGGCGGGCTCGGCGAACACAAGGGGATCGCCGTTTTGCCCCTCAACATAACGAGCGCGCGGTTTGAGGCTGCGGCCTTCGGAGCCGGTCTCGCCAACGAGCTTGCAGGGCGCATTCAGAAACTAGCCGCATACGACGCGAATCTCTGGGTAGTTCCTCCGGATCTGGTCAAGAAGAAAGGTGTTCTCGATCCGCGCCGAGCCGGGAAATCCTTCGGTGTGGACGCAATCCTCACCGGCTCGCTCGATGATGCGCCCGACAACTACAGCCTGCGATTGCGCCTCCTTGACTCCCGAACTCTCGACCGCATCGAAGAAATCCGGCTTTCCGCGGGGACGCGGGAACCGTGGCACGCAGACTTGAATCGGCGTCTTGCCGGTCTTCTCGACGTCGATCTCGATTCTTCGGCCCTCGAAGCCGCCGCCCGAGGCTGTTCCCTCATTCCCGGGGCATTCGATTCATACATCGTGGGTCTCGGTTACCTGTGGATCGAAGAGGGAGCAGCGCTCGATTCAGCGGCCGCTGCATTCGAAGCGGCAATCTCCCGGGATTCGTCGTTTTGCGACGCCAGGGTGGGGTACGCCCACGCACAGTTTCTCAAAGCCGAACAGACGAACGATACTCTTCTTGCCGAGAAGGCTTTGACCTCCTGCCGGCGATCGCTCGAACTCGACAGCGCAAACGCCGCCGCATCGATCATGCTCGGAAACATACTATCGAGCCGAAACAAAAAGGAAGAGGCGCTCGCGATGTTCGAGCGGGCAATATCCCTCTCCCCTCGAGATCCCGAGGCGCGGCGGCTCCACGCGTGGACACAGTTGGAACTCGGCCGTTACGAGAAGGCGGAGAACGCCTACCAGGCGCTCATCGCGGTGAATCCCGGATACTGGGGCGGATATGAGAGCCTCGGATATCTCTACTATGTCATGGGGCGATATCAAGACGCCGTGGTTCAATTCGAACGGGTCGGCGAACTCGCCCCCGATCATGCGCCGACGTACAATTATCTGGGCGCCTTGTATTACATCCTGGAACGCTGGGAGGAAGCGACACGATTGTTCGAAAAATCCTTTGCGCTCGGGAAAAACTACGAAGCTTGCGCGAACCTCGGCAGTACTATTCTGTTATCCAGCCCGATTCCGCGCTGCGCTATATCGAAAAGGCTTTGGCTCTCGATAGAGAAAGTGCCGTCGTGCTCTATCGCGCGGCGGCGGTTTATGAAAGAATCGGAGCGAGGACGAGAGCGCTCGTGCTGTTGGGAGACGCGATTGAGAAGGGATATTCCATAAAAGAAATAGCGCATGAACGTGAGCTTGAGGAACTGCGGAAGGATCCGCGGTACGAGTTTCTCATCGCTGAAAAGGCGCGGCCGGCTACGGGGTAGAACGCCGCCTCGGTCAATACACGGCACCTCCCCGGCCGGCACAACACTCGAGAGGAGGTACAAAATGTACAAGCGCTTCAAAGCCGTTGCCGCAGCGAGCATGATCCTGTTGTTGATCCTGCTGTCCGCATACGGAGGCGGCACAGGGTGTAACGGCAGCGACAAGCCGGATACCGTGTATGTTCACGATACCGTTTTCGTTGCCACGGGGACTCAGGATCAGACACCCCCTTACGGTGTCGAACACCATATCTACGTAACGAGAGACGGTCAGCGTTGCAAGATCGCCGATGCCAACGACAACACGGAAATTGCGGTGAATCCGCAGGATTTGGTCACATGGCACAATGAATACGGCTCGGACGTCCAACTCAACTTCGGCGGCTCGGCACGGCTGTTCGGCGTGCTCAAGGCAATTGTCTATGCTGACGGTCCGCCGCTCTCACTGGCTGTCCGGCCGGATGCGGAAGCCACCAGACACGGATATCAAGGCAACTGCGGCGCCACCGAACCGCCGCCCGTGATCATCGTCAATCCGCCGAATTAACGGCCGCCGGCTTTTTCTGCCCGACGATACTATAGGACGAACCCGTTCATTCGACGCGCGCGGATGTTGAGCATCCGCGCGCGTTTATTTGTCCAAGGATTGCATTGACTCCATCGCACGCTCCGTTATAACGTTTCAATCGATGCGGCCGAGCCGTCACGGCAGCCGCAGAATCATGATTGCCGAAGAAAACCGAACCGCACCATCAGAACGGGGGAATGAACATGCTTCCGCCTTTAATCTCACGGAGGGCCGCTGCACCTGAGGGCTGCGCTGCTCCGATCGAACGCTTGGCCGCGCGCATCGCAGGAATCGCGTGCCCCCTGATCATCGTTCTCTTTCACCTGGCCATGTCCGCGGAATGCGCCCGGGCCTACGATCTCGTCGGCTCCCATCAAAAGATCAGCTACTGGCAGGGCGGTTTCGCCCCTGCAGACACGCTCCACAACAATGATCATTTCGGCACCGGCATCGCCCACGTGGGTGATCTCGACGGCGACGGAACGGAGGACATCGCCGTAACGGCGCCGGACGACGATGACGGAGGCAACGACCGCGGGGCGGTCTACATCCTGTTCTTGAACCCTGATCAAAGCGTGCGGAGCCGCCAGAAAATCAGCGATACCCAAGGCAACTTCGACGGCACTCTCGACGACGGCGATAATTTCGGGATTTCGATCGCGGCGCTGGGCGATCATGACGGGGACGGCGCGGAAGACATCGTCGTGGGGACATCGAGCGATGACGACGGCGGCCCGGCGCGCGGAGCCGTCCGCATTCTGTTTCTGAACACCGACGGCACCGTCAAGAACCACCAGAAGATCAGCGACCTGTACGGCAATTTCACCGGCATACTCGACGATAACGACAACTTCGGACGGGCGATCGCCTCCGTGGGAGACCTGGACGGCGACGGCACGGGCGATATCGCGGTGGGGGCATATCGAGACGACGACGGCGGCACGGACAGGGGAGCTGTCTGGGTGCTTTTTCTGAACGCGGACGGCACTGTCAAAAGCTACCAGAAGATCAGCAACACGGAAGGTAATTTCACCGGCGTTCTCGACGATGTGGATCACTTCAGCCGATCGATCGTATCTCCGGGAGACATAGACGGAGATGCCGTGCAGGACATGGCTGTCGGGGCTTATTTCGACGACGACGGAGGCACGAACCGGGGAGCCGTGTGGATACTCTTCATGAACTCGAACGGCACCGTCAAGAGCCACCGGAAGATCAGCAGCACGGAAGGCGCTTTCGGGGGCGAGCTCAATGACTACGATTATTTCGGACGTTCAGTCGCCGCGCCGGGTGACCTCGACGAGGATTCCACCCCTGACCTGGTCGTCGCTGCCTACTGGGATGACGACGGCGGCGCCAACCGGGGCGCTCTCTGGGTGCTCTTCCTGACCGACTCGGGAACCGTAGAGAGCTTCCAGAAGATCAGCGATACCGAAGGAAATTTCACCGGGACGCTCGACAATAACGACTACTTCGGCAGCGCAACCGAATCTCTGGGCGATCTGGACGGCGACGGCGCCGACGA
>JACQXT010000048.1:0-822 GCA_016208665.1 Chitinivibrionia bacterium
CGCCCCGAGGACGGGCAGCGGGACAGAGAGACCGAGAATCACGCAGAACAGCAGCATCTTCCTTATGCATCTCACGAAGCTGATACCTTCTTCCGCCCACTGGAACCGGCAGATTTCAACAAAACATTATGGATTTTAAGTTATTGACCCTATTTTAGTATGGCAAAGAGGTTTGTTCAATAACAAACAGCCTCCGGAAGTCTCTTTCTCCTTTTCCCGACCTTCGCGTCAACCCATTCCTGCCGGACCTTTTTTGTGTTGAAAAATTCCCCCTGATGGTTAATCATACACGAGGTAGCGCATACAAATCGACGAGGCGGAGGAAGGTATGGAAGCAGTGCTGGAGTCGTTCGAAAAAGGAATCTTCACTATTACGCTCAATAGGCCCAAAACGAAAAACGCCATGGATATGGAACTTCTCACGGGCCTTCATAAAGCTTTAAAGCACGCGGAGGCAAAGAAAGCTTCCTTCGTAGTCATCAGGGGATCAGGCAAAGCCTTTTGCTCGGGCGGCGACATTGTGGCTTTCAAGAACGCCGACGATGCAGAGGCGCTCATCGATGCAGAGGCAGGAATTCTCCATGAGAGCATCAAGCTCATAAGAAACATGAGCGCCATTGTCATCGCCGTGGTGGAAGGAGTTGCCGTGGGCGCCGGCGTGGGGCTTTCTCTTGCCTGTGACCTGACCATCGCCACGACAGGGACCATTATGAACATGGGATACCGGCGCATCGGGCTCACTCCGGACGGGGGAGGAAGCATCTTTCTCTCCAGGCTCGTCGGGGCGAAGCGGTTCAATGAACTCTACCTCCTGTCCAGGAC
>JACQXT010000048.1:851-2386 GCA_016208665.1 Chitinivibrionia bacterium
AGCTGGGCCTCGTCAATTTCGTTATCGACGATGGGGAACTGGAGGGGAAGCTTACGCAGCTCATTGCACAGCTTGAAGCCCTGCCCATGGAGACAGTTCGTCACTTCAAGGACCTCGTGAACCATGCCCTCTTCACAGGCTTGGAGACTCACCTCGACAAGGAACGGTTCTACGTTGCCGAGTTTGCGTCGAGGCCCCTATTCAAACAGCGCATAGAGGAGTTCCTCAAGAAGAAATGAGGCCATGACAGGCATCTACCTCATCGCAATTCTGGGCTATATCATCCTGTTGTGGGCAACCGGCCTTTTTGTGACGAGAAAATCACGTTCTTCTGAGGCCTATCTGGTTGCCTCAAGGGGTCTTTCGGTTCCCTTCATTTCCGTCCTCATAGCGGGCACGTGGATCGGGGGAGTATCCATCGTGGGCATGGCGCAGGGAGCCTACATCCACGGCATCAGTGCGCTCTGGTTCCAGGCAGGTATCTGGGTCGCCATGTGCATCACGGCCCTCCTTCTGCCGAAGATCATAAAGGATAAGAAGACCTATTCTATCCTGGATGTTGTGGGGAACCTCTACGACAAGAAGACCGCCGGGCTCGCCGGCATCCTCCAGCTCATTTTTTCCATCTGGGTCGTGACCATGCAGATAGTGGGGGGTGGCGCTATCCTCTCAGTGCTCCTGAAGGGTCAAATCTCCTTCGCGGGGGGTATGCTTCTCACCGCAGTGGTCTTTACGCTCTACAACGTCATGGGCGGATTTGTGGCCACAGCGTACACGAATCTCATCCATATCGCAGCGATCATTATAGGCATATTCTTGGGCGGGCTATACACGATTCTTAACACCGGGGCTCTGGCGCAGATGGCCCGAGAGGGCCACTACTTCAGCGTCTTCGGCGACCTCGGAACTACCCAGGCATTGAGCTGGGCCTATATCAATTTTACCCTGGGGGTGCTGGCACAGCCCGTAATCAACACCGCCTCCTCTGCCCGGAGCATCGAAGAGGGGAGGAAGGGCATCCTCATAGGGAACCTCATCGCCATACCTGTTGTGGTCATGGCGGCGCTCTGCGGCATCGCGGCAAAATTCCTGTTCCCGCAGATTCCGTCCCTTACTGCCCTTCCCATGCTTCTCTCCATAACCCCTCCCTTTGTTGCCATCTTCTTTCTTATCGCCATGTGGGCTCCCCTGATGAGTTCCGGCTCTCCATTCCTCATGGGCGCTACGACTCTCGCAGTCAAGGGCTACATCGCTCCCTTGGCAAAGATAGGGAATGACAGGCGGCTTCTGCTCGTGTCAAGGATCACTACCCTCGCCATCGGCATCGTCTCCCTCCTTCTTGGCTTCTTCGTGAAGGAGATACTCCGCGAGGTAACCTGGATAGCGGTGGTACTCAGTTCCATCGTCTACATCGTCGCTGCGGGGTGGCTGGTTAAGAAGAAAAAGAGTTCCTATGCCTTTGCAGCCCTCCTGGGGACAGTGATCATCCTCGCTTTCTCAATGTTCTTTGGCCTCCACAAGGTGGTCCACCCCGT
>JACQXT010000048.1:2391-3091 GCA_016208665.1 Chitinivibrionia bacterium
TAATGTCTGCAGGCTATGTCCGGGCCAAGGCAGAATAACCGTTTTTCCGCACACAGGGAGGGTGACCGATGCATGAATGGGCATTGGCAGAGTCTGTCATCGTAACGGTCATGAAGGAGGCGGAGAAGAATCATCTCACACAGGTCACCACCGTGGTAGTCAGGGTCGGCGAACTTCAGCAGATCGATTTAGACATATTCAAATCAGCCATTGAAAGTCTTCGCGGAGCCCTGGAACTGCCGATACCGATCGGTACCGTGCAGGTGGAAGAGGAGAAAAGCCTCCTCACCTGCAGGACCTGCGGCAGGGAATGGACCTTTCACCGGGACAGGAGAGGGCTGCAGGAAGTACAGAGCGAGGCCATACATTTCATCCCCGAGATAGCCCGTACATACCTGAAGTGCCCGGCATGCGGCAGCCCGGACTTCCAGTTGACCAAGGGCCGGGGGGTTTCGATCGACTCCATAGAGGGGGAGAACTGATGGATCCCCGGCCCGCTGTAATCGACAGACGGCTCGAGGATGTGAAAAGGATCATCACTGTTTCCGGAGGAAAGGGAGGAGTGGGGAAGAGTTCTACGGCTTCCCTACTGGCTCTCAGCCTGTCGCACGAGGGTAAGAGAGTGGGCCTTCTGGATCTCGACTTCACGGGCCCTTCCTGCCATGTGATCATCGGTGCCGCGGGCGCCATGCCAAAAGAA
>JACQXT010000048.1:3132-6298 GCA_016208665.1 Chitinivibrionia bacterium
GGCATCTCCTTCATGTCCATAATCTTCTTTTCCGGCGACCACCCTTCCCCTCTCCGGGGTCCTGATATCTCCAACGCCATAATCGAGCTTCTTGCCATAACCCAATGGGGCTCACTCGACTACCTGATCATCGATATGCCCCCTGGTATCGGCGACACCACCTTTGATGTGATCAGGCTGATTGGGCGTGCCGAGTTTCTCGAAGTGACCACACGCTCGAAAGTGGCTGCGGAGGTAACGAGAAAAGAAATATCCCTGCTCAAGGAAATCGGTGTGCCCGTGCTCGGAGTAATCGAGAATATGAAGCTATCGGGGGTTTCCGAAGGAAACGGGGGTTTATCGGACCTCGGGGCCACGCTGTTGGGCACTGTCGACTTCGACACCGGCTTTGAAGAAGCCACAGGCAACGAGGAAAGACTGGCAGCCACCGAATTCTTTAGCCGGCTCCATGCTATAGCTCTAGGGATCTTTGTATGAAAAGGAGGCTTACCGTGGCAAAAAAATGCGTACTGGGCATAATGGTAACAAACAGGGTAGAAAATGCGTCACAGATACAGAAGGTGCTCACCGAATGCGGCTGCAACATAAAGACCCGTCTGGGTCTCCATGAAGTTGACTCGACGCTCTGTTCACCGAACGGGCTTATCCTGCTCGAACTTTTCGGTGACGAGGCATCATACGCCGCCGTAGAAGGCAGATTGAGGGAGATCAAAGGGCTTCAGGTGCAGAAGATGGTCTTCGAAACCTGAGAAGCCCTGATCTCCAACTATTCTGAAACTTACTTTTTGTCGCGCAGGTAGATAAACCAGTACGCCAAACCCACCATGACGCCGCCGCCAATGATGTTGCCTATGGTGACGGGTATCAGGTTATTCACAAAGAAACTGCCCCAGGTGAGTGCAGGAAAATCGGCCGGTGTTTTCTTGATGAGCGTCCAGAAAACAAATCCTAACTGCACCTTGCCGTTGGCTATGGCCAGGGCTGTCGCGCCGATCGCACCATTTCCGAACATGTACTGGGCTCCGAAATACATGATCACCACCGTAAGAAGGGAACCGACGAGGTTACCGATCCAGACGATGATCCAGTTCTTCACCATGAGGCCGGTGCCGACTTTGTTGTTCGCCCACGCCATGGTGATGAGGTTGTTACCAGTGAAGAGTTCGGCCCCGCCGACGATGACGAGTATCAGACCGAGGGTAAAGACAAGTCCTGCGAGAAGTCTCTGCACTCCGAAGGGGAGCATGCCGCCTGTTCCGGCAAGCACCGTCGTGGCAAAAATTGCGCCCAGTCCGATAAATGCACCGGCCAGGATGGCGAGGGCGAAGGTCTTCTCCACACTCATGTGTGCTTTGTTGACACCTACCGTCTCGCCTTTTGCAGCCATTTCAGCGGGTATTAGTGCGTCCAGCTTTACATCCATAGAACCCCTCCTTTTATGATTTTAGACAGCCTATCTCAAAACGGTGAGCCGAATGACTGCTACCGTTCATCGGGCACTGCGCGGCGCGGAACATTCTGCGCCGGGGTTCCTGCTAAGGCATGCCCGCCTTACCCGGATCTTCGTCGTTACCTGCCCAGCCGGACTTACGGCTGAATCTTCTCGATCTTGCAGGAACAGACTTTGTATTCCGGGATCTTGCATATGGGGTCGAGACAGTCTATGGTAAGCCTGTTTGCACAGGCCTCATAGAAATGAAATGGAATAAAGACGACATTCCTCTTCGACCGTTTTGCAACCTTGGCCTTTATCCTGATACTGCCACGCCTGGTGGAAACCGAGATAATCTCTCCGTCGGCTATATCGTAATTGGCAGCGTCATCAGGGTGCATCTCTACAAAACCCTCGGGTACCATCTCATCCAGGATTCTTGAGTTCCTCGTCATGGTGCCTGAATGGAAATGCTCCAACAGGCGGCCTGTGGTCAATACAACGGGATACTCCTGATCCGTCTCCTCTGCAGGAGGGGTATAGTCAATGGCCGTGAAAAGCCCCAGTCCCCTGGAAAACTTATCTTTATGTAGGTACTGCGTCCCGGGATGCTCTGTAGTCGGGCATGGCCACTGGATCAGCTCTTTCTCAATCCTCTTGTAGGTGATGCCGGCGTAGCTCGGACCCAGCCTGCACCCATGCGTTTCGCCACTTCAGTAATGATCCACCAGTCATCTCTTGCTTCACCCGCAGGTTTGACCACCTGGTGCATCGGCTGAACCCGACGTTCCGTATTCGATACCGTTCCCTCCTTCTCCAGGAAGGCAACGGCCGGCAGGACAACATCGGCGAGCGCGGCTGTCTCTGTGAGGAAAATGTCCTGGACCACCAGGAAGTCGAGATTTTCCAGGGCTTCCGTAACATGGTGCTGGTTAGGATCTGACATGACGGGGTTCTCCCCCATAATATACATGGCCTTCACGCGACCTGCATGTGCCTCATTCATCATTTCCACGAGGGTGAGACCGGGTGTTGCGGACAATCCCGACACTCCCCAGGCAGCCTCGAATTTAGCCCTGGCCTCGGGGTTCGTTACTGGCTGGTAGGCGGTGAACACGTTGGGCAGACAGCCCATATCACAGGCACCCTGGACATTGTTCTGGCCGCGGAGCGGATTGACCCCGCCTCCCGGGACTCCCATGTTTCCCAGAAGCATCTGGAGATTGGCCGTCGATTTTACCCCGTTCACCCCTGAAACAAACTGGGTGATACCCATGGAGTAGTAGAGCGCCATAGGCTTCATTCCCGCCATGAGGCGTGCAGCCTCAACAATGTCCGTGGCATTCTCCAGACCGCAGATCTCCGCCACATACTCAGGCGTATACTTTTCGAGAGTCTTTGCCATCTCGTCAAATCCCTCGCACCTGGCAGCGACAAAGTCCTTATCATAGAGACCTTCCTTGATGAGGACGTGCATGAACCCGTTGAGTATTGCGATGTTGGTACCCGGCCTGATCTGGAAATAATAGTCGGCAAACTTTGAGAGTTCGATCTCCCTCGGGTCGACGACGACCAGTTTCTTTTCGTTATTCTGGTCTTGCCCTTTGATCATGGAACCGAGAACAGGATGGTTCTCGGTGGTGTTGGAACCGATAAGGAGGTATCCATCACTCAGGGGAACCTCTCTGATGGAATTCGTCATTGCGCCGGAACCGAAGACTGTTGCCAGACCGG
>JACQXT010000070.1:0-5146 GCA_016208665.1 Chitinivibrionia bacterium
AATTCCCGTTGCGGCGGAGGCCCATACCGGCTCGTCGGTGAAAACAGTCTGGCCGCGCGTGCTATAGGGAATGCTGAGGAGAATAAGCAGGAAAAAATGCAAGAGGTTCAGTTTGGGCTTTGCCCCGTGCAATGCAGGGATCATTCGTGCCGCCCTCCCGCTGAGTGATGGAATGCAATATCATGCCCATAGGATATGCGCTTACGAGCCCGGATTATAGCACAGGGCCGACAACGCAAAGAAGCCTGAAACTTTCATCGCCGCGAATGAGTAGTATATGCGTGAATTGCCTTAATGTCTTGATATATAATGATTTATTACCATCTGCGCGCATACCGGGCCGGCGGACTGCAATCAATGTGTAACTTTTACCGAAGTCATCCGTCTGTGTAGGCAACGATGAAACAACCGTTTCGGAAACTGGCCGAGAAGTACGGCGACAGGATCTACACGTTCGCCTATTACAGTCTTCGAAGCCGCGAAGAAGCGGAGGACGTGACGCAGGAGGTGCTTGTGAGACTCTGGCAGCATGTGGAGGAGATAGATCCCGGGAAACTCGCCGCATGGGTAATGAGTGTCACGAGGAATGCCGTGATCGACGCCGCGCGCCGGCGGCAAACGAAGTCCGCGGTCATCGCCGAGGGCGTATCGGTCGACGCCGTTGAGGCGGTCGCGATTTCGAGCAATCCAGGCGCAGATCATGCCCTCCACGCAGCAGAGCTTCGCAATGCCCTCGAACGGGCGCTCGCCGCAATCGACGAACCGCACCGGAGCATCATCGTCATGCGCGAAATCCAGGGAATGTCTTATGCGGACATCGCGCATACCCTTGATATGCCGCTTGCCAGCGTGAAGGTGTATCTCCACAGGAGCCGCAAGAAGCTCCGGGAGATGCTGCGGGGAAAGGTATAGTATGCGCAACTCGAACAACCAGTGCGACCAGGCACTCGAGCGCATCGAAGCGTACATCGACGGCGAACTTCCGCCTGAAGATCGCAACGCCTTCGAGCTCCACGTCGGATCGTGCGCACGATGCCGCGAAGAACTCTCGTATGCGGAAGCGCTTGCGCACGAGCTTCGCGCATTGCCGCCGCATCGCTGTCCGGATCATGTGATCGAGGAGGCAGCCTCTCGTGCGGAGGCGTATGCCGGCGGAGCCGGTTCAACGGCGTCCGGGCGGCTGCGAGCGCGTATCGGTTCATACCTTCGCCCCTGGCCCAAACCGGTTCTGGCATCGGCCCTGATCGTTATCGTTGCGGCCGTTCTCATCGTCCAGAAGCATGAGCGCCTTCCGATCGTCGGCGTTCCGGAACAGCCGGCTGAGTTCTCGCCGTCCGGGAAAGAACTCCAAACCGCCCGGACGGATGTTGCGTTGGCCTTCGCATATGTTCGCAAGTACTCGGCTCGCCCCATCGAGAATGCCGTGCGCGAGCATATCGGCGACCGCGTAATGAGAACCGTCGGCGAATCGATCCTCAGACCGATAGTGCCGTTTTCTTTTCGCAAATAGCAAGAGAGGAGAAAAGATGAAAGTCAGGAGCATGCTCGCATTCGCGATCCTGTTGATCGCACTCGCACACCCGGCCTTCTGCCTGGAGGCGGAAACACCCGCCGAAGACTTCACGAAACACCCGGGATACGTGGATTTTAATATGCTGAAGATCTTCGGCGATCAAGAACCAAAGGTCGAAATCAATTTGAAAAAACCCTTGCTGAAGCTCGCCTCGGAATTCAGCAAGAACGAGGACCCGGAACTCTTCGACGTGATGGAGGAGCTTGTTCTCGTTCGCGTGTTCGTGTTCGACGCCGACGAGGCGACGGCGAAGAAATTCAACGCGGAGTCATCCAAGACCATCAGGACGCTCGATAGCGCCGGCTGGGAACGCATCGTTAGCGTTCATGACGCCGATGAAATCGTCTATGTGTACGTGAAACCTTCCGCTGACGCTTCGGTTATTCAGGGCATCGTCGTCATCGCCATAGAAGAAGGCGATGAGGCGGTATTCGTGAATATCGTCGGCAACATGGATCCCGAACAGATCGGCAAGCTGGGCAAATGTTTTGATATAAAGGAACTCGACAGTCTTGGCGTCAAGAAGGTCGAGGAGCACGAAGAAGAATAAGTTCATCCCAGCGCATCGAGCGGGCGTATGATGCATGATGAACGGGAGGAATGCGATGAACATGCAAACGCGGAAATCTATAATGAAGAGGGTTGTTGCGGTGTTTGTGCTCGCCGCCATCGCGGGAATGCCGGGGTGCCTGGGGGCGCCGGATCTTGCGGCCGTCCGCAATGACATATTTCGGCAAATTCCCGGGGCAAGCTGCGATAAGGAGATCGAACTTACACTCGGACCGGTCGCGC
This sequence comes from Chitinivibrionia bacterium, assembly GCA_016208665.1. GTDB lineage: Bacteria > Krumholzibacteriota > Krumholzibacteriia > WVZY01 > WVZY01 > JACQXT01. The sequence goes on from JACQXT010000070.1 coordinate 2,366, forward strand.
TTGCGCTCGCCAGGGTGATAACGGCCGTCGTACCGGATGCCCGCGATGCCGGCCGCTACTTGAGCGACCTTACCCGAGTCGAGGTCGGCGTTTACAACGTGTCAGAAGTCTCCGCAGGAAACGTGTCGATGCCGGAGCGGTTGAAGAACCTGCAAGAGGACGGGGATTGGGAGCTGGCCGTGCGTGCCCGCGACGACCGGCAATTCGTCTGGGTTTTTTACCGCGCGGACGAATCCAGGGTCAAGGAAATCTACATCGTCGCCCTGGACGCTGAAGAGCTCGTGATGGTCAGGGCGAAAGGACGTCTGGAACGCCTCGTCGGATACGCGCTCTCCGAATGCAAGGAGATCTAGAAACCGTCCTTGATTTGGGGTATCTCCTGGAGTAATCTGGAACGCACGACGTTCATGGTTCCACATTACTCCAAGGAGATCCACATGAGAGTTCATCGCGCTCTTCTCGTATTCTCGATTCTGGTACTGATCCTTCACATTGCCGCGGTTTCCCCCTTTGCCCAGAACCCGAATCCCGGCGCCCTCGAGACCCCCGAGCACTTCTTCGGCTTCAAGCCGGGCGCCGACCGCATGTTGTTCGACTATGAAGCGCTCATCGCGTATCTGCAGAAACTCGACGCCGCATCCGCCCGTGTGAAGCTCGTCGAGATAGGAGCATCTCCGCAAGGCCGAACCATGTACATTGCGTTTATTTCCTCAGAGCGCAATATCGAGCGCCTCGATGAACTGAAGGAAATCAACCGCAGGCTCGCCCTCGATCCCGCCATACCGGATGCCGAACGCCGCTCCATGCTGGATGACGGCAAGGTGTTCTTCCTCGCCACACTCTCCATGCACTCCGGCGAAGTCGGGCCGTCTCAGTCGGCGCCTTCGATCGCGTATGATCTCGCGGCGACGAATGACCCCGAGGTTCTGGCGTGGCTGGATAGCGTCGTGTACATGATGGTTCCCTGCCACAATCCGGACGGCATGGATATGATCGTCAATCATTACAAGAAATATGCGGGAACGAAATACGAAACCAGCTCCATGCCCGGCGTATATCACCGGTACGTCGGCCACGACAACAACCGGGACTTCGTGACGCTCACGCAATCGGATACGAAAGCCATCGCGCGAATCTACAACACCGAGTGGTTTCCGCAGGTGATGGTGGAGAAGCACCAGATGGGTTCGCGCGGGCCGCGTTACTTCGTCCCGCCGGTGCACGACCCCATCGCCGAGAACGTCAACGAGAGCGTCTGGAACTGGACCTGGGTCCTCGGTTCGAATCTCATCACCGATATGACCAAGGCGGGCCTCGCCGGCGTTTCGCAGCACAATCTGTTCGACGACTACTGGCCCGGATCGACGGAGACGTGCATCTGGAAGAATGTTGTGGGCATTCTGACCGAGGCGGCGAGCGCCCGGTACGCCACCCCGCTTTACATCGAACCCAACGAGTTGGGCGGCTACGGAAAGGGGCTCTCGGAATACAAGAAGAGCATCAACATGCCGCTTCCCTGGCCCGGTGGATGGTGGCGGCTCGGCGATATCGTTGACTACGAAATCGTATCCACGATATCCATCATCAAGACCTGCGCCATGCACCGCCGGGAACTGCTGGAACACCGCAATGACGTCTGCCGCGACGAAGTCGAAAAAGGCATGACGGAGCCTCCGTATTATTATATTCTGCCAATCGGCCAGCACGACACGAGCGAACTCGTGCATCTTGTCAACTTGCTCAAGGAGCATGGCGTGTCCGTCTATCGCCTCGTCCCGGCCGTCACGATCGACGGCGTCCCGTTCAATGCCGGCGACATCGTCATCCCTCTTTCCCAGCCGTTCCGGCCGTTCATCAAGGAAGTGATGGAAGCGCAGGAGTTCCCCGTGCGCCGCTATACGCCCGGCGGCGAGGTAATCCAACCGTACGACATCGCCTCCTGGTCGCTTCCGCTGCATCAAGGAGTCGAGGCAATCGAGATCACCGAGCAATCACGAGAATTGGAAGCGTCCATGAACTTGATCCGGGAGCCGTTCCGGATGCGCATCGAGATTCCGGCCGGCTTCCGCGCGGCGGTCTTTTCCGCCGACAACAACGAGAGTTATAAGGCCGCATTTCTTGCGCTGCAGTTCGGAATGCGGGTCGAACGCCTGGAGCAACCGGCGAGCATCGAAGGAACGGAGGCGCCGAGGGGGAGTTTCGTGATTTTCAACAAGACGGCGAACGGCGGAGACATGGCGAAGCTGCTCGATGAAATGACGGTCTCCCCACTATTCCTAAAGGATGAGGCCGATCTGAAATCAACCCCGCTCTCATTGCCTCGGATTGCGCTTGTGGAAACCTATTTCCACGACATGGACGCCGGGTGGACCCGGTACGTATTCGACACCTATCACATTCCGTTCGAGGTCATCCGGCCCGGCGATTTCAAGAAGATCGATTTCGAGAAACGCTTCGACGTCGTCGTGTTCCCCGACGCCAATGAATCCGTTCTCATGAACGGAAAGTATAAAGGGGAGGATGAGGACGACTATTACATCAGCAACTATCCGCCGGAATATATGAAAGGGATCGGCAAGGAGGGCATGCCGAAACTGATGTCATTCCTCGACGGCGGCGGCATCATCGTCTCCTGGGGAGAGTCAGCCGGGCTCTTCAAAGGCACTCTGGAAATCAAACGCGGAAAAGACACCACGGAAGAGTTTCAGCTGCCCGTTAACGATGTATCGGAAAAGCTCAAGAAGGCGGGGCTCTACTGCCCCGGCTCTCTGCTGAGAATCC
>JACQXT010000070.1:5169-10411 GCA_016208665.1 Chitinivibrionia bacterium
ACCATCCCGTCACCCTCGGTATGGAGCGTGAAATAGGCGTGTTCTCGAGGGGGAAGCCTGTTTTCACGACGAGATTCCCCGACTTCGACATGGATCGCCGCGCGCTCGGCGTATTTCCCGAGAAGGACATTCTCCTCAGCGGCTACTGCGAAAAAGAAGAGCTGATGGGAAACCAAACCGGCCTCGTGTGGCTCCAGAAGAACAAGGGACAGATCGTGATGTTCGCATTCGAGCCCCTGTTCAGGGCATCGACGCACGTCTCGTATAAACTGGTATTCAACGCGCTGCTTTTGCCGCGGACTGAATAGAATAGCATCACTCCGTCGAGCCGTCTTCGAGTAGGCTGCGTGCCGGCGCCCGGCATGATCTGCGTTCGGCTCATTCCCGGTTGCTGACCTCAACTGTGCAGAATGTCTTGGTTACATTGCTTTTTATTCCGGGTTGTAGCCTGGTACGGTGTTGATGAACGCCCAGCGACTCTCACATCAATCAGATTGATCTGGCATGGCGCTTGCGTTGAGATCGCTTACCACATCATGATTCGCAAGGAGAGCGCGCAGTGCAGGTCGATCAATTTCTCAAACAAATGGTTGCATGCGGGGCAAGCGACGGGCACCTCAAAGTCGGAAAACCCCCGGGGCTGCGCATCTCGGGAGAAATCCATCCGCAGGGCGATGAGAAACTCCTGCCCGAACACACCCATGCGATCGCACGGGCCATTCTCTCCGAAGAGCAATGGAAACTCTTCGAAGAATCCGGGGACCTGGATTTTTCCTATTCCCTTCCCGGCATCGCCCGTTTCCGCGTGAATGTCATGCGCCAGCGCGGCTCGATTTCGATCATCTTGCGCAACATTCCCGAGAGAATTCCTTCTTTCGATGAACTCGGCCTTCCGGCTATTTGCAGGGACTTGGCATCGAAACCGCGGGGGCTCGTCCTCGTGACCGGGCCCACCGGAAGCGGCAAATCGACTACGCTTGCGGCGATGATCGATCTCATCAACTGCACCGAATCGAATCACATTCTTACCATGGAAGATCCCATTGAGTTTCTCCATCGCGACAAGAAATGCTACATCAATCAACGCGAGATCGGATCCGACACGGCGGATTTCGGCGAGGCACTGCGCCGTGCGCTCCGGCAGGATCCCGACGTGATCCTCATCGGCGAGATGCGCGATCTCGAGACAATAGGCCGCGACAACGATCGATCGCGTCGTGAACGTTTTTCCCGCGGAACAGCAGACCCAGATCCGTCTGCAGCTGGCCGGTACGCTGCAAGGCATCGTCTGCCAAACGCTGCTTCCGAAAATCGGAGGCGGGCGCGTGGCGGCGCTCGAGATTCTCATCGCAACCGATGCCGTCCGCGCCATCATCCGAGAGAATAAGATGGCTCAATTGAATTCAGCGATGCAGACGGGTAAGAAACACGGCATGCAGTTGATGGAGGATCATCTGAACAAGCTTGTTGCAAACAGATCGATTACATACGAAGAGGCTATTTCAAAAGCCAACTTCTCCGAAGCTATTCAGCATCCAGGGGGCGTGCCGCGCTCCGCGGCAGTCGGCTCGTAATAGCGGAATCAAACCATTATCCTATATTCCATTATGTTGTAAATCGCCTGCTCCGCCCTTTCTTGCGCTTATCGTTCTATCTCCGACACCTTCATGACAACCCGACCCCATTTGTCCGGAGGAGAGGCGTACAGCCGCTGCAATGCAAGCGACGGAAGGATGCTCTCATAGTCTATATAATCCGCGATATATTCAACGTTGTTTTGCCTGAGATACATTTCCAATTCGGTATCTCCCCGTAAGACCGTCTTGTAGTAGTCGATACCGTTGACCAGTCCATCGAGGTTGATCACCCGTCTTTCGGAGAAATATCCCACCACCCCCGCGTTCCATGCGGCGCAGACGGCGGTATCGGGAAGATTCTCGTCCATCCATCGAGCCGTGTCATAATAGACGCCGCAAGCAGTGTTCAATGTTGACGATTTCATGCGCTTCGAGAAGCCGATGCCGCAGTGAGACAGCGTCGCGGCCGATATGGCAAGCATGAGAATCACTCCGATTCGGCCCGCGATTGCGCCCTCCGATGATCTCCATCCCTTGAGCGCAGCGAGCGGCCGCGCGAGAATCTCCGCGATACCGTCGAAGAATGTCGTGAGAGCGAACGCGAATGTGAATATCCAGAAGATGTACAACGGCGAGCGATACCACACGAAATAGTCCGCATTCCAGATTTTCAGCGCCACCACGAGCGCAGCATAGGCCGCAAACGGGATAAGGAGGCCGAGGAGTACGATTCTCGCTGCGCCGCGGTCGCCGGACAATCCCGACGATGAGAATCCGCCGAAGCCGAAAGCCGCCACGAGGCTCCCGCCGCCGATCGCCGCCCGCATCGTGTCCGTGCGCAGAGGAGCCGCGAGAATATGCGGAATGCTGAAGGTGTAGTTTTCGTGCATTCGCTCAAGGAGAGAGCCCGTCTCCCTCTGGGACGTCAGTTTGATAAGCGCGGACACCGGAAGCATGCTGCCCCCCATCATGCGATACGCCAGAAACATACCGGCCATGCCGGCGATCGCCGCAACGATGCAGAGCGCCGCCGCTTTTCCATATCGTGCGGAGAAAGCCTCCGCCGATCCGGATTTCACCCTCAAGAGCGCCATAGAAAAGACGAATATGAACAACGAAAATAGAGCAGCGTCGAGACGCGTCCATACGTTCGCGATCAACAGCACAGTTAGAATATAGAAATGCCGCCGTGCTTTTACTTCGTCCGCGGCCGCAACTGCCGCGAGCTGCCATATCACACACCATATGACCAGCGCATGGAGCGAATTCTCGACGCCGATGAAATACGTGCCGCTGAAGACCTCGACCGACCAGAAGAGTGCGATCAACAGGCTGAGCCACGCACTGTGGAGAACTGTGCCTATTCGCCAGATGGCGAAGTAGCACAGCACATTCAGGATAAAACAAGCAATGAGCACCGCACACAGGAAGGCCGTTTTTGTCTTTACGAACACGGCAATTGCGGCAACGATCCAGAACCACAGCAACTGGACGCCGTTCGTGGAGTGAATTCCGTCGAACGATACCGTTCCCGCGCGCGCCGTATTCCATGCTGTTTGCAGATAGTAATACGTGTCGTCGATTGTCAGGTTTGCAACGACAAATTCGACGCCTTTGGAGAGCAGCGTTAGCTGTATGCCGAGATGGACAAACGCGAGGACAGCAATTGCGATGAGGGAATATCTTTGCATTCTTTCTTCGCTTGCATCCATTATCCTGCCGCCGTCAAAACAAGCCATATCGTTCCTGCGAGCGTCGAAATCAGCGCGAGCGGGAGTCCGATCCGCACATACTGCATGAAGCCGATGCCTCCGATGTCGCGCGCGTTCTCGGCAACTATGATGTTGGCCACAGATCCGAGAATCGTGAGGTTGCCCGCGAAGGTGGACGCCATGGCGAGCATCTCCCACCCGAGACGCGCGTCGGGAAGGGTCGCCATCTGATCTTTTACGACGAGAATGAACGGCACATTCGACACGATGTTCGATCCGATGAGGAAAATGCCCGAAAGACGGAACCACCCGCCGAAGCCGTCGGCCGCCGCGGCAAGCGGCAGGCGCACAAATACCAGCTCGGGAATGCCGCTTTTCATGAGCGCTTCGACGACGACAAAGAGCCCCATGAAAAAGAGGAGGAGGGACCAATCGATCCGGCCCCACAGTTCGCGCGTGTTCCTCCGGTGCACGAGCATCAGCAGCACGAACCCCGATGTCGCGGTCCAGGGAAGGTTTGCGCCAAGCGCATAGACGACCGCCGTTGCAGCGATGATTCCGAGCGTTGCAATCGTGCGAGGATTGCGGGTGGACCGGCTTTGAGTTTCCGCCAGGACTCTGCCCCGCAGTTCCCTGCGGAAACTCACGTACAAGAGAACGTGATTGACTATCAAGCCGAATATACCGACGGGCAGCATCAGCATCAGATGCTCGCGATACGAGAGATCGCCGAGCATCGCGCAGAGCATGTTCTGGGGATTCCCGACAAGCGTCATCACGCTGCCCGTGTTGGCTGCTGTGGCAAGCGCGAGGAGAAACGGCAGGGGTGGGAGTTGTTGGCGCCGGATGATCTCTACCACGACCGGCGCTCCCAAGACGCAGACGGCATCGTTGGTTATGAATGCGCTCATGATGCCGGCCGTCCAGACGATGCAGGCCATCAGGCGCGCGGGGGTTCGCGTGAATGCGACCAGCGAAGCCTCGAAGTCTTGAAACAGCCCGTCGACCGCGAGAAAGGCTCCCATTCCCATGACGCCGAACAAGAGGAGAATCGTCGAGCCGTCCACTGCCGACATTGCCTCCTCGTGGGTGAGGGCGCCGAACACCACGCACGCAACCGCGCCGAAGAGAGCGACCGCGGGCCGGTCGAACTGCAGCCACGTCAACCTGCGAAAGCAGATCAGTATGTAGGTCACCACAAAGATTATGGGTCCGATTGGACTCAAAGAACTCCCCCTGATGATTGGATTATCGCGATGTCGCTGCTTAAGGAGCACAGCCTTCCGTGTTATGACTTCGCTCCCCGCCCTGAACCCTTATGAAGCGACCTGCAGTCGAGATTCCAGGAGTTGCAACGCTAATTCTTCATAGCCGCGAGCCGTGTTCGCGCATCTTCAACTGGAAACCATCCCTTATCCGCCTGCGCGCACATCTCGAGGAATTGCGAATGCTCCTGTTTCGCCTCCCCCTTGCTCCCCATCTCCTCGTAAACCTGTCCGAGCTCGTAGTGCGAGATGGCATGCCCGCCGAATACTCTTAGCAGGGCCTTGTATGTGCTGACGGCTTCCTTGAGACGACCAGACTTCCAGTAGGCGCGGGCGAGGGTCTCGCGATAGGCAGCACCCATCTGAAGAAACATGGTTGGCTTCGCCACTTTCTCGGTCTCATGGATGAACTTCAACGCACCTTCGGGATCTCCCTCGGCCAGTGCAACGACGCTCCGTAATAGTAACGCCCTAAACATTCTCGGACCCCATAACAGAGTCTCATTCAGTTCAAGTACCGCGCTCAGCAGCCCGCGGGCCTCGTTCACTGAGCCCGCCGCCGCCAATGCCTCAATCAGTTCGAGATTGATATTCAGACTATCGCTGGCGGTGGTCATGCCCCTCAAACTCGTTCGAGCGAGATCCACAGCCTTCGCTGCCTGGCCCATTCTGGTCAGCAAATATATCT
>JACQXT010000070.1:10441-12940 GCA_016208665.1 Chitinivibrionia bacterium
GGGATTTCCGCGTTTGTTCCGATTATGGAGCTCCCGGATATCACGCCCCCGTATTCGTGCAGCAGTTCAATTGACGTGTTGAAACGACCGATCTCCGCCAGATAGTAGATGAGACCATTTGCATAGCCGTTGAGAAGCGTTTGCTTGTGCTCATTGTTGACGTCGGGCTGCTTCATCAACGCTTCGCGCATCTGGATGGCATGGTTCACATCGCCCCGTGCGTAGAAGCAGTCCGCGATCTTCCTCTCGCTTTCCCCCGGACTGGCGAAAGACGACCTCCGGAAACAGGCTTCCGCGCTATCCGGAATTCCCTGCGCCCAGTAATTTTCTCCCAACTCGTACCACACCCAATGCGTCGGATGTTCCCTGGCGGTGGCTATCCAGGCTTGGAGCGCTTCTTCTCCTCGCCCCAACTCTCTCAATGCGGATAGATTACAGGACCGAAAAAGCGCGTCGTCGGGATAGAGAGCCAGTCCTTGCGCGCCGAGCGTCACGGCCTCTTCCAAATACCAGTACCAAAACGCGGTTCCGGTCAGCCACTCCAGAGCCTTTTTATTGTCGGGCCATCGCGCGTGTATCTCACGGTATGTCGTCATGGCGGCGGGCACATTGCCGTCCAGCTCTTCCCTGTACCCTTCCAGTATCATCCGTTCGCGGAGACCCAGACGGTCCCGGTACGCCCACGCTTTCTCCGTGAGGTTCTTCAAGTCCTGTGTATCCGCCAGATCAAACGAGACTGAAGCCAGTTGCAGGTAAGCCAATGCAAACGTGGAGTCGATCGCGATCGCTCTCCTAAGCTCGACAATCGCTTCATTGCGCCCCCCGGCGGCCACTTTCTCCACATCGCTCACAGCCAGCTCAGCCTTCACATAATGTTCGTATGCTGCCTTTGAAGACGTTACGATCTCGCGCACCGAAGACAGTGTCTCCGGCACCTTCCCTTCCGCCGGCCTTGGGAGCAAGGGAAGGACGGCATGGACAATCCCGTCCGCGAGTTCCATCATCGTTTCGCCCATCACCCGGCGCCCCCCGATGCTCTTCCCGCTCTTCGTCTCCACGAGTCGCCACGTGACGTATTCTTCCCCGGCTGTCCCCATCATCTCGCCCGTCAGAAAGAACGTGGATCCCGCCGTCTTCGCCACATCGAGAACCTGGTCAGTCTCTATCGCGCCGCGCTGCGATCCGAAAAGGCGGCGGCGGATGTCGTAAAGAAGCTCAGGACTTATGACGCGAATGGGGCTTGTCTCGGTGAGCCCCACTTGCACGAGTTGCGTGATCCCCGAGGACACCGTGGGATCATCGGGATTCACCGAGTTGCGGAATTCGATCACGGCAATCACCGCATTCTTCAGATTCGAGGCGTTCCGGGCGGAGCGCATCTTCACGAGAGCGATCACGCCCGAGACGAGTACCGCCACGACAATGCAGGCGGCGCTCACCGCTGCCGCGCGCTGCCACGGGCGCCATCGACTCCAAGCTCTCCTCAAATCCTTTGCGGGTCTCAGTCGTCCCGCCGGAAGGGCCTCCCGGTCGCTCATTAGTGTGTCGATGTCTTTGATGAACTCCCGCGCCGTCTGGTACCGCTCGCTCGCGTTCTTCGCCAACGCCTTCGCGATCACTCCGTCCAGACCAGCAGGGATTCTTTCGCTCGCAATCAGCTTCGGCTCGCCGTGCACAATCGCATAAAACAGCGCCGGTTCGTATTCTCCCTGGAACGGCGATTCCCCACCCACCATCTCGTAGAGCACCACACCCAGCGCCCAGATATCCGATCTCTCATCCACCTCTTCCCCTCGTATCTGTTCCGGCGACATGTACGCCGCTGTCCCCACCATCGCTCCCGTCCGTGTGAGCTTCGTAGAACCCGTCATCTTCGCCAGCCCAAAATCCATCAAGACCGCTCGCTCCTCAGGCGTCACCATTACGTTCCCCGGCTTCAGGTCCCGGTGCACGATCCCCTTCCCGTGCGCTGCTGACAACGCCTCCCCGATCTCCTTCGCCGTTCTCAAGGCCTCGTCCACCCCGAGCGGGCCCTCGGAAAGTCGCTCCTTGAGGGAGCGGCCTTCCAGGCATCCCATCGCGATAAACATCCGACCCTCGCTCACCCCGATCTCGTACACGGGACAGATGTTCGGATGGAGGAGCGCCGCGGCCGCCCGCGCTTCGTGGATGAGACGCGACCGATCCGAATCGCTTGCAACCGACTCCTGGGGGAGAAACTTGAGCGCGACCGTTCGCTGGAGAGAGAGGTCCTCGGCTTTGTAGACCACACCCATCCCGCCCTCGCCGAGCTTCTCAAGGATTTTGTAGTGGGAGACGGACCGGCCGATCATTACTTCCACCTCGTCGCGCGTGTTTCAAAGGACAGTTGGTGTCAGGCAATGCTTGATTCCTGCACGAATCGTATTCTAGCAGGATGAGGGCGGGCATAAAATAAGGAAATTAAGGTAGAACGACGAGTTATACGCAGGGTGATGGTCGTAAGTCTTTGAAAACATT
>JACQXT010000049.1 GCA_016208665.1 Chitinivibrionia bacterium
CCTCGATCTTTCATCGACCGTCCTGAAATCGTCCCTGACCTCGGAAAACTGAATACTCTCCTTTGTTCCAAGGCAGAGGAACCCTCCCCGCACCAGGGAGTCTCTGAAAAGGGTAAGAACCCGGTTCTGAAGGTATTTATCAAAATAGATGAGCACGTTTCTGCACAAAATAAGATGGGCCTCGGTGAACACGCCGTCCGTAGCCAGGTTGTGATTCGCAAAGGTGATGTTCCGTCTGAGGGCCTGGTCTATAATAATGGCGCCGTATTTTGCGTGGTAGTAGTCTGAAAGGGAGCGGGCGCCGCATGAAAGTTGATAGTTCTGAGTAAACTGCTTCATGTTTTCGATACCGTAGATCCCTTCCCTCGCCTTCTCGATAATCGCGTCATTGAAATCCGTCGCATATATGGTTGCCCTGTCGTAAAGACCTTCTTCCTTCAGCACGATTGCCAGCGAATATGCCTCTTCCCCGCTGGCGCAGCCGGCGTGCCAGATCCGGATCGACGGGTAGGTCTTCAATACCGGCATGATCTCGCTCCGGAGGAATCGATACACGAAAGGATCGCGGAACATCTCGGTCACAGTGATGGAAAATTGCCCGAGGAACTGCTCGAAAAAAGCCTCATCATGGAGCAGCTTCGGAATCATCTCGGCTACGGTTTCGCAACCCGCTTTGGGAAGGAACTGTCTCACCCTGCGCTCCACCGAGGCCCTGGCATACTGCCTGAAGTCGTGGCCGTATCGCCGGAAAACGGCTCCCATCCAGCAATTTCAAATGGTCCGGATGCCGGATCAAGTCCGGCATGACGACCCGGAGGACTTCTTACGAAGGCATCGATTTATCCGGTTTACACACCTATTACGGATACAGCCAGACGCGCAACATGGAAAGCAGTCGTTTGACGTCCACGGGCTTTGCCAGGTAATCGTTGGCCCCGGCCTCGATACAGCGATCCCTGTCCCCGGCCATGGCCTTGGCCGTGAGGGCGATGATGGGCAGCCGATGGAACCGCGCCTGGGACCGGATCCGCTGCATGGCTTCGTACCCGTCCATAACAGGCATCATGATGTCCATGAGCACAAGATCCACGTCCGGGTGCTGCTCGAGGGCATCCAGGGCTCTCTTGCCGTCTTCCGCCTTGACGACCTTCATTCCTTTTTCTTCCAGGAGCTTCGAAATGGCACATACATTGCGCATGTCATCGTCTACGATCAGGACTTTCCTGGCACGGAACAAGGCGTCCGTATCATGGAGATCGATGATCATTTTCCGCTGCTTTTCGGGCAACCTCCCAACCATGCGATGCAGGAAAAGGGAAGTTTCGTCCAGCAGACGCTCGTCCGACCTGACCCCCTTGATGATAATGGAATCGGCATACTGTCGCAGCTTTACCTCCTCTTCCCGAGTCAGATCTCTGGCTGTGTGAACGATGACCGGGGGAATCGATAGGGCTTCGTCCTTCTCCAGAGCCTCGAGAAGTTCGAACCCGGTCATGTCCGGAAGTCCCAGGTCCAGGATGATGCAATCGTATCTGGTGGACTTCATGGCCCCCAGGGCTTGAATACCCGTTGCGGCCTCATCCACCTGAACGTCCCCGTTTCCGATGAGGTTGACGACACTCTTTCGAAGATGCTCGTCGTCCTCGACCACAAGCAGGTTCTTCATTTTCCTGCTGAGCATGCTTTCAAGGGTCGAGAAGGCTTCCTCGAGATCTTCCTGACTTGCCGGCTTGTTCAGGAAGCCGATGGCGCCCTTCCTGAAAGCCTCGATACTCGGGTCCTCGACGGACATGATATGAACGGGGATGTGTCGCAAATTCGGATTTCCCTTTAGGCTCTCGAGAACGGCCCAGCCGTCCATGCCGGGGAGGCGGATATCCAGGATGATGGCCTGAGGCACATGCCGGATCGCCAGGTCGAGTCCCTCCTCTCCCGTTGCCGCCGCCAGGCACTTGAACCCTCTGTCATGGCACTGTCTCAAGAGCAATTTGACAAACCTGGCGTCATCCTCGATAACGAGGATGGTCTTGTCCGCGTCTTTTAGCGTCTCCCTGTCGTCCGGAATGGACAACGGTAAAAGGGGACTCAAAACCCGAGAGCTATCCGTTGGCTCGGCCTCGATGCGAGCAGACTCCGATCTCCATCCGGCACTCTTCGAGCTTCCTTCCTTCAAGGCGGGCCCCGTGCTGCGCTGGGACAATCGTCCCCTTTCAATGGGCAAGTACAGCGTGAACGTACTACCCTTCCCCGTTTCGCTCTCAAGCTGAATCTCACCTGCCAAGAGATGAGCCAGTTCCCTCGAGATCGAAAGCCCGAGACCGGTCCCGCCGCATCTCCGGGCGGTGGTGCCGTCCGCTTGCTGACACGCCTCGAAGATGATCTTCTGCTTGTCCGCAGGGATGCCGATCCCTGTGTCTTGGATGGAAACCGCCACGGCATTGCTTGTGTCGAGTCCGCTTCGAGAAAGGCTCACGCCCTGCCTCGGTCCGCCGAAAAGGACTCGGATATCTCCGGCTTCCGTGAACTTGATGGCGTTGGACATGAGGTTTCGGATGATCTGTTCGGCCCTTTTCCGATCCGTCTCGATCTCCTTGGGAGCGGTCTCACTGAGTGAGATGTGGAGCCCGAGCCCTTTCTCCTTCGCCATATGGGCAAAATGGTCCTGAATACTGTTTGCCAGGGCGTCCAGGCCGACCTTCTCGAGGTGCAATTCCATCCTGCCGGCCTCGATCTTGGAGAGGTCCAGGATCTCGTTGATGAGGGAAAGGAGTTGATTCCCGCTGTCGTAAATCACCCGAGCGGATTCGATCTGCTCCCCGGTAAGGGTGCCTTCCTTGTTGTCCGCCAGGGACTTCGATAGCAGAAGCAAGCTGTTCAGGGGGGTGCGAAGCTCGTGAGACATGTTGGCAAGGAATTCCGATTTGTACTTACTCGCAATGGCAAGTTCCTCGGCCCTCTCCTCGATTTCGCCCCTTGCCCGCTCGAGTTCACGATTGGTCCGCTCCACGTCCCGCTTCTGCCGCTCCAACGCCTCGGTCTTCTCTTCGAGCTCTTCGTTGGTGGCCTCCAGCTCTTCCTGCTGGGCTTTGAGCTTCTCTTCCGACTCCCGCAGCGCCCGAGTCTGCTCCTCGAGCTCTTCGTTGGCCGCTTTGAGCTCCTCCTGCTGGGCCTCGAGTTCTTCAGTGAGGGCCTGGGCACGGGCCAGGGACTCTGAAAGCTGTTCCCTCTTCTGGGCGGTCTCGATGCTGATGGCCACGGCCGGCATCGCCTGTTTCAGATACTCGAAGTGAAGGTCGGACACCTCGTCGAGGGCTCCTATTTCAACCAATCCCTTCACGCGACCGTCGAAGAGAAACGGAAACACGGAGACGAACCGGGGAACAGCTTCGCCCAGGCCCGAGGTGACTTTGATGTAATCTTCCGGCACGTTTCTTACCACGATGGGCTTCTTCTCGAGGGCCGCTTGTCCTACCAGCCCTTCCCCCAAGCCGAACTCGTTGGAGAGGTTCTTCCGGTTCGAGTAGGCATAGCTGCCGGTAAGCTTCAGGAGAGGTTTACCATGGGTGTTGTCCATCAGATAGAAAGCGCCGACCTGGGCTCCTAAGTAAGTGACTATTTCAGAAATAATTCCGGCGCTCAAATCCGTCAGTTCCTGCTCCCCCCTCATGAGGTCGTTGAGACGCGCTATGCCGGTCTTGAGCCAGTCTCGGGCCGCTGCGTCATCCCGCGATTTCCGCAACGAACTCTGCATCTGGCGGATGGACGCGCCGAGCCTGCCTGTCTCGTCCTTTCCCTTGGCCTCGACCGGAACGTCCAGGTTGCCTTGGGCTATGGCGTCGGCCACAATGACCATGTCGTTCAGACTCGCGGATATGGAACGGGACACCAACAGCCCCAGGGTCAGCGCCACTGCAAGCGACGCCAGGATCAAGACGATCATCAGGGTGACGGCCCTCTGGGTATTCCTATCCGCCTGGGCTCTGCCTTCCTCGAACGCCTTGACGTTCTTCTTAACAATTGCCTGCATCAAATCTCCAGCCGCACTTCTAAGCTCACGGGCGTTTCCCATGCTCAGGCCGGCGGCTTCATCCTTCCGCTCGAGCGCTGAGAGCCGGCGTATCTCTTCGTCCGCCTCCATAAAACGGCTCCACATCCCATCGAACTCATCCAGAAGGACCTTCTCATCCGGATCGGACAGCTCCTTCAAGCGGATCTGGGCCTCCCGGAGATCGGCCTGCAAGCCGGCTATGCTCTCCGCAAGTCTGGTTCGTTCCTCTTCCGTGGCAGAGAGGATCATGTTCTTCTCCGCCCGGACGATCTGGAGCATGTTGGCCTGCATTTCTCCGGCCAACCGGACGCTCTCCGCATCCCTGTCCACGATTCGATGCAGGTCCCCTTGCATTTGCCGGAGAAAGTGCAGGCCGCACAAGGCGATAAGGACCTCGATGGCGACGATCAACATCAGGATCGCGACGATCTTTCGGCCGATCGAGAGATTCTTGAAGAACTTCATGACCTACCCCCTTCGAGCACTCAGGGTGAATGATGGGCAATGAACGGCGAACCGACCGGAGCGG
>JACQXT010000050.1:0-7332 GCA_016208665.1 Chitinivibrionia bacterium
ACATCTCTATGACGCCTCAAACAATCAGAATCGGCGCACCGTACTATTTATGCGCCCGGCCGCTCTTGTTCGGCCTGACGCGGTCTCCGGACAGGAATGCGGAGCTCGTATACCAGGAATCGGGAACGCTGGCCGATATGCTGGAGAAGGGGCTGCTGGATGCGGCGTTGATTCCCAGCATCGAGTACTTGCGCGGTATCGGAAACCGCATCGTCAAAGGCCCCGCGCTCGTGATGAATCCGGAGGGCGGCGGGGTTTTTCTCGTGGCGAAGAAACCGCTCGACGACGTCGAGCGCATAGCGGTGGACGAGTTCTGCCGGACGCCGATCGCGGCGCTCAGGATCGTTTTGGACGGCATTCATCGCATTCTGCCCGATATCTGCGTCGCCAAGAACAGCGACAAGAACTGGCGCGAGCTCTACGATGCGGTCCTCCTGAACGGCGACAAGGCGCTCCATTACATTTTCGATAATCCCGCAAGCGCCGACGGCGTGTACGACGTGGGGCGCATGTGGCACGAGCTGACCGCGACGCCGCTCGTGGATTCGGTCTGGGCGTACAATGACGAAACGCTCGAGGTGTTTCTCGAGAAAGTGCTGCATAGCTCCCGGAATCTCGGCCTCAGCAATATGCCGCTCCTCGCGAAAGGGCTCGCCAGCACCATGCCGTTCGATCAAACGTTTCTCAGGGACTACCTGAGCGAGCGGTGGAGCTACGACATGGGCGACGAGGAAATGGAAGGCCTCAGAATGCTGGAGGAGCAATCCATCAAGTACGAGCTGGTGAGGGAAAAGCGCCTTGCGGAGCCCGCGCTCGTGCACGGACAATAATTACGGACAACCATGAATTATCACGAAGCCGGCGGCTGCTCTCCCGCCGGCTTTTTTCCGCCCGCCAGTATGTGCGCCCGCCGCGTCGGTTCGGGGATCCGGAAGCGTTTCGTACAGGCGAGCACGATTCTCCGGCTCGATGCGTGATCGACCAGATGGCCGGGCGAAACGAATATCGGTTTCACGCCGGTTCGCGTGCGCACGACCGAGCCGATGCGCGCGCCGCCCGAGGTCAGAGCCGAAAAACTGCCCTTTTCCTCGCCGGGAGCCTCGAACTCGCCGATGAGGCGGTTCTTCGCGCACCCGATCGTTGGAATCCCGAGAAAAAGCCCCAGGTGGGATGCGAGTCCTATACCGCGAGGGTGCGCGATCCCCTGTCCGTCGCACAACAGAGCCTCGAACGGCGTTTCGACCTTTTTTAAAACATCGAGAAGAACGGGGATCTCGCGGAAGGAGAGGAGCCCCGGCACATACGGAAACCGCATGGGCGCCTGCGCATGGCGCATCTCGACGACTTCGAGCCCGGGAAAGCCGAGCACGACGACTGCGCCGACACACAGCTTCTCCGCCGTGTCGACGGCGATATCCGCACCCGCCACGTGCGCGATGTTCTTGATCGCGAGCGGCCGGAGGCGTATCCGCTCCCGCAAGCGCCGCTGAAGCTCGATCGCTTCCTGAATGCTTACGTCCCACCTGTGAATGTTGTTGATTTTCATGGCCCGCGCGAATTATACCAGAACGTGATGAAAGTACATAGAACGCCCGTGGAGGCGCCGCCGTGCGACAGTCGGCGCCGCAGCAATCTGGAGGTAATGCCGTGAAAAAACGCAGGGAAGAGTTCAATGCATTCCGCGAGGAGATGAACAAGCGGATTCTCGACAGCGACAATCTTTTGGTAAAACGATTCTTCAACCTCGATACGTCGGCCTACAAAGACGGCGCGCTGAGCGCGAAAACGAAGGAGATGCTCGGGCTGGTCGCATCGATGGTGCTCCGCTGCGACGACTGCATCAGTTACCACGTCGAGCAGTGCCATAAGGAGGGCGTGACGCAGGAGGAATATTTCGAATTGTTCGGCGTGGCGCTCGTCGTGGGAGGCTCGATCGTGATTCCGCACCTGAGGCGCGCCGTGGCGTATCTGGATGAGCTGTCGGCTTAGGTGCGGGCGGGGCAACGGAGGATCGACGGCGACTCCGCAGCGCGCCGGCCACATATGCTTGCGATCGAGCGCTACCCATCACGCAGGCCGCGAGGACCCGGAGCCGGAGACCTCCGTTGCCCCGCCCGCACAAGCCCACGCCGCTAAAAGAACCGCGCCTCGGGGTCGATCGCGAATATGATCGGCACCGCCCACTCGTACGGTTCGAAATCGGATGACGTTGCCAGCGCCCGCCGGGCCGACATGATCGCCTCGGCGAGGCTCCTTCGCTTGCTCAGCTCTTCATAAAATATCGAAGAAAACGTGACCGCCGCCCCGTCGCCGACTATCAGGCGATTCCCGATCACGCACGGGAGCCCCGATGCAACGAGCGCGGGAGCGACGCCCCTGTTGAAGTCGGCCCTCCCGCCCTCGGCCGTTTCGCACCCGTTGAGAACCGCAAGTCGCATCTGCGGAGCGTGCGCGCGTATCGCATCGCACAGATCGTCCGAGCCGGCGGGCTCCGAGATCCCCGTTCGATCTTTCTCGAGTATCAGCGTTCCCGTGTCGGACGCCTCGTCGTAGTCCCCGTGGCCGATATAGTGGAGGATGTGGTACCGCGTCCGCCTGAGCTGATTTCGAAGCGAACGCATGCTCGTGTGCTCGAGGACGTCGATGTAGAGCCTGCGGCTTTCCACAAGCGGCGCGAGGGCCGTCCGGAGTTCCTTGACTTCCTTTTTATAGTCGAGCTCGGCCTGGTCGCGCGGCATCGAGACGGCGATGAGCATCCGTATGACCATCGGAAGAATCGGGAGCGCGACGGCGGCCGTCGTGCTCATGACTCCGCGAAAGAGGCAGATGTCGCCGAAATGAAGGAAGCGCTTCCGCGCGGGATCGTACATCATTTCCCACGGGAAATCCGCGATCCAGGGATTGGTGGAAGTGAACGTGATGATGAGCGGCGCCTGCCGTTTCGACTGCGGCCGGATTCTCTCGAAGAGCTTGCCCGGCTCGCCGCTGAATAATGTCCGGTAGAGCATGGCGCCCGCGCTTTCGATTCGCGATCGGGAGAGTTCGGGTCCGGCGTCTTCGAGATAGCGGCGCAGGCTGCGCTCGGTGCCGATGAGCGAGTGCCAGTACGTGTCGTCACCGCTGGTCTTGAAAGTGCGCACGCAGCGCGACAGGCCCGACGAAGCCGCAAGAAACGGGAAGGGCTCGGGCGGAAGCGTCGTGATGCGCGCTTCGGCGATCGCCTTTTTCCACCGGGCGAGCCATTCCTTGTAGAAAGCCTTCTGCCGCTCGTCGCCGATGAGTTCGTCCGCTTCGGCGCCTCGCTGGGCGGCTTTCGAGGCGGCGGCTGCGCCCCGCCGCGTGAGGGGCGCTCCCCTTGCCGCCGTTCGCGCAATTCCCAAAAAGAACTCGATCTGCCGGAGGCACTTTTTCGATCGAAGGTATCCGAAGTGATGAATGTTATCTCTTCGATCCTCCGCAGATGCCCATGGGGAAAAGAGCGCCGCGCGTTCCGCGGGCAGCGGCTCATCGGCGAATGCGCATCCCGCCGTCGGCACCGCGAGGTCGTTCTCTTCGCCCTCGAAGAGCGCATCCAGGCTCGCGTCCGCCAGTTTGAGCAGCAATTTCCGCGGCGCGTCGAAATTGCCGCCGATCCCATAGTACATCGCGCCGCCGAAGTGCGAGGGCTCGTTCAACGTTTCGAGAAACGGGCTTCCGGGAGCGAGCGCTCCGACGCCGGGGAGTGTGCCCGGTATGTTGCACGCCGCGAATTTCAGGAGAGCGGCGAGCGCATCGGCGAACCAGGGCAGCACGCGGCCCGGAAGGAGCGCCGCGGTGTTTGCGAGCCATGCGGCCAGCTTGTCGTACGCCTGCGAGGAGCCGCCGCCGCCCGAAGGAACGAGCGGTGTGCCGGCATTGGGCGTTCCCACGAGAATCACGCGGTCGATCACCAGGGAGCCTGCGCGTGTGCTCTTCGAACGGCGGCGCCCGCCTTGCCCGAACGCGCCCGTCCTTCGCTTCCGCGCGAGTTCGACGAGCGACCGCGCGACCAGGCCGCCCCTGCTCGTCGCAAGGACGTCGTAGCGGCACGTGTGCCCGCGCTCGAGATGCTCGAGAAGCCAGCGGGCGTTTTCCTCCGGAGTGCGCGACGCGGTCGGATGGTCGAATCCCACCACTTTTCCCTCATATGCCTGCATGATGGTGCGCATAAAAGAAGCTCCGGCAGGTTCGAAGAGAGGCGCGAAGCCGGCCTGCGTCGAAGAGAAGAGCCCGTGAATAATGAGAAGCCCGCGTTTGCCTTCGTGATGAGGGAGCGCTGTGAGCGGTTTTCCGCGCGCCGTCCCTCGCGCGCCGACTCTCACGAAACGGTGCGGGATGCGCTTGTCCTCCCATCTTCGCGCGAGAACGCGAAGTCCCGCGGCAATCATGCCTGCGGCGAACGGCGCCGCCCATAGGAGGAGCGTATATGCTGCTCCCCCGCGGGATGCGCGTTGGTCGATCCGCTGTGCGAGCGGCACGTCGATGACGTGCGTAGCATCCTTCCCGCGCCGTTTCTTTTCATAGTGGAACGTCATGCCTCCGTGGGAATGAACGAGGAGCGCAAAATATGCGGTGTTCTTCGTATGAGGCGCCGCGACTCGCACGCGGGGGGCCTCCGGGGCACGTCCGGAAGCCGATTTGGAGGCAGGCTCAGCCCGCCGGGCGGCCGCATCGATTGGGCCCTCCGGCAGCACGGCGAGTCTTCGCGAGTCCACGAGCCGCAGGCCGCTTCGGGAGAGAAGCTTGACGACCGGCTCTCCGGCAACGGCGCGCGGCATTCGCGCGAGCCGCACGCGCACCGATTCATATGCTATGGAGGGGGATCGTTTTCTGGTGCTTGAACGAGATGAATAGCTTCTATTAATCTCTTTCATCGAAAGCGAGTATACCATATAGTAAAGATAGAGAGGGAGAAAAATGGACCTCCGCCTCGAGGCGGCCGTCCCGAAGCGTGCAGCCCGTTCCGAGGAGCGTTTGAATATGTGGGAAGATACAGCAGCATTCATCAAGAGATACGACTCGTTTCTACTGACGACGCACATCAATCCCGAAGGAGACGCCATCGGTTCCGAGGTTGCGCTCAAGCTGTTTCTCGAAAGCCTTGGGAAACGAGTCACGATCGTCAATTCGAGCCCCACGCCCGCGAACTGCGAGTTCCTCGATCCGGAGCGCGAGATACACGTGTATCCCAATCAATACAAATCCGACATGATGAGCAGAGCGGATGCCGTCATCATTCTCGACGTCAACGGCTGGATTCACATCGGGTCGTTTGCGGATGTGCTGAAGGGATGCGGGAAGCCCAGCGCATGCATCGATCATCACGAGGCCGTGGAGAACAAGTTCGCCGACTTCATGGTGCGGGACACGGCGGCGGCTTCCGCGGGACTCCTCGTGTATGAAGGCATCAAATTCATGGGCGGCGAGATCACCCCCCGGATCGCCGAGGCCGTGTATGCGTCCCTCATCACCGATACCGGGACGTTCCGGTTCACCAACACAAACGAACGGGCGTTTCTGGTTGCGGCGGAGCTCTGCGCGATCGGCGCAAAGCCGTTTGCACTTCACAGGCAGATATTCGGCAACAAAAGCTGGCAAGCCGCGCGCCTGCTCGGTCCGGTTCTCAACACGATCGGTTCGGCGGCGGATGGGAAGCTCGCGTGGATTCACATGACGCGCGACATGCTGGACGCCGCGAGCGCCCAGTACGAGGACAGCGACGGCATCATCGATCCCGTCCGCGCCATCAAGGGCGTCGAGCTGTGTCTCTTTTTCAAGGAAACGGAGAGAGGCACCGTCAAGATATCGCTCCGGTCAAACGGCAACGTAGACGCATATCGCCTGGCCAGGAAATATGGAGGCGGCGGACACCGCATGGCTGCGGGGATGACGCTCTCAGGCGATATGGAATCGGTTATCAAGACAGTCGTGCGCGAGGCGCTGGAGCTGGAGGAGTTGAGGGGGTAGGCGCTCTCGATCCCTCCCGTTTATTCCGTCCGAACACGCCTAATCAGTCGTATCAGGCTTGCGAGATCGCAAGAGGCTCGCTCTTCATCTCCTGTCGGCCGTCTCGTCTGGGACACGAGAAAACACCGCCTCGCTCCGATCAAACGGGCGGTTTTCTCCAATCGTGCCATATCCTCCGGGCCGGGAGATGTCGATAATTTGATCTCGATTGCCCATCGCTCAATCCCAAAATCCAGCACAAGATCCAGTTCGAATTGATCGCTTGTTCGAAAATAATAAGCCTCGAAGCGCCGATCCAGCACAGATAGTTCCCCGATCACTTGTTCGATTACAAACCCCTCCCAGCTTGCACCCACCCAGGGTTGCGCGAGGAGAGTGCGGGTGTCGGAAACGTTCAGCAAAGCATGCAGCAGACCGGTGTCACGCCAGTAGATCTTCGGACTCTTCACGAGTCGCTTGCGGATGTTGGCTTGATAGGGAGCAAGGCGACGGATGAGAAAGGCTCCAATCAAGTAATCAAGATAGCTGTTCACTGTCTGGTACGAGAGTCCCATGCTCTGGCCGATCTGTGATGCGTTCCACGTCTGGCCGTGCACCGCCGCCAGCATTCGCAACAGACGGTCCGTTGTCTGAGGTTTGGCGGGCAATCCCCATGTTGGCAGATCTCGCTGGCTGAGTAACGCGAGATAATCCAATTGCCATCGCGGATAGTGCGTTGGTGTCAACACACCGCCATCGGGATAGCCGCCGCAGAGCCATCGGCGTTCACGCGATGCGTTTGTCTTCAACTCGGTTTGCAGAAACGGTGTTAATTCGATCATTGAGAGGCGCCCCGCCAGTGATTCGGAGACCTGCGTCATAAGCGACGGCGAAACGGAACCTAAGAGCAGGAAACGTCCTGTTCGCTTGCGATCCGTGTCGATGGCTCCTCTCAGGCGACGAAACACCTCGGGCCATGACTGTGCGCATTCTTCTTACTGTTTTTTTGCTGTGGGCTGTTCACTCGAGGCAGACCTATCACCTTGCAGCTATTAGAATTAGCAAGAGGTTCGAATACCGAGGTCGGGTTCGCATGGTTTGGTTAATGACAGATTTCAGAGAATCTCCAGGGCAAGCGCACGATGCGACCTCAGCGTTGAAAAGAGCGTGCGTAATAGTAGAAGTAATATGAAACGTAAGATATACTATGGGGGTGGTCGAACCATGACTCGAATCAATCCCAACAAGCCTTTATCCGATGCCGACGTTGAACGACTGCGCGCGATCCTCGATTCCGGCCGCGGCGGCGAGAATTGCATGACCATCGAAGCCGTCGACGGCCTTTTCGCTTGTCTGATCTGCAGCCCC
>JACQXT010000050.1:7381-8594 GCA_016208665.1 Chitinivibrionia bacterium
GTCATGCCCAGCCAGTGGATGCCGGTTGTGTGGGACGGCGAGGGCCCCGAGTATGAGAGCGTGGAGGAGGCCAACGAGATTATCGGCTTGCTCATTCGGATGTGGGACGAGGTCTCGCGCACGATCAACGAAGGTACCTACGGCCCCATGGTCACCATGCTCGAATGCAGCGACGGCGTCGATCGCTCCTTCGCCGCCGATTGGGCGCTCGGTTTCATTGAAGGTATGAAGTTTCAGAAACACTACTGGTTGGACGCCAAAGACAGAGATCTTACGGAACTGCTCGCACCCATCGTGATACTCGCGAAAGAGGACCGTGAGGGACCCGATGACGGCGTGCTCGACGATGAAGTTCGTGAGGGCCTCATCGACATGCTCCCCAACATTGTCATCGACCTGAAGGACTACTGGCTCGAAAAGGTGCCGCTCGGCACCCTCTACCGGGGCGGAATCGGTGCGGCTCCCGGGGCCTCGCCTGCCGCCGGCCCAGCGCCAGTGACGCGCACGTCCGAGCCCGGCCGCAACGACCCGTGCCCGTGCGGCAGCGGCAAAAAGTACAAGAAGTGCTGCGGATCGCCCACTGCCGGCGGCGCCGGGGAGGAGTTGAAGGGGTAGGGGGGCTACTTCACACAGAGCATCTTCTTGGCAAGCCTCGCCCCCGGAGTCTCCAGGACGTAGAAATAAACACCCGAAGACACATGCTCCCCTCTCTCGTTCAATCCGTTCCAGCCGACTTCGTAGCGCCCCGGCTCGCGATCGCGGTCCTCCAGTACCTTCACGAGCGCTCCGCTTACGTCGTAGAGCTTCAACGTCACGCGTCCCGTCTTCGCCAATTCGTACCGGATGATTGTCGATGGATTGAACGGATTGGGGTGGTTCTGGTGAAGCACCGTCTCGCTGGGATGCGCGGGCAATCCGTCGCCGTACGATTCCACGAACTCGTCGCTTCCGACGAGGAGTGCGAAACGGGCATCGTCATCCCGCGCAACATATCCGCGCGTGCCCTGGTAGAAGAGGCAGCGGATCTCTTTTCTCACGTCCATCGCACGCTCGAGCGTCCTGTCCACGAGGAGAATTGCGAGACCTTCCGGTATCGCGTCCACGTCTGAGAACTCGAGCACGATTTCGTCTCCGGCCGTCTCTCCGGAGAAGTTCTTTGCAACGTCAAACAGCCACACATGACCCCAGTCGCTTTCCGTAATCCACGGCAGAG
>JACQXT010000044.1 GCA_016208665.1 Chitinivibrionia bacterium
ACACCGGCGTGAAGGTTCCCGGAGCCGATGGCGACGCGGGGCGCTTCCTTCAGCGCTATGAGTTCCTCACATCGAAGGACATGCGTGACAAGTGGATCGGTTGGCGCAACGCGCGGATCCTCGACTACCATCTGCGCATCCGCGACCGCATCCGCGGCGACGCGCGTCCTGAATTGTTCTTCGGCATCTGCGGCGATTTCCGCTGCGACCCCTGCTACGACCAGCCCGCCTCGATCACGCGGCGCGCCCTCGAGTGCGGCGTGGACCTCGCGAAGTTGAAGAGCGTCGACGGACTCGCGATGATCGCCAACGGCCGCTATGGGTTCCGTAATCTCGGCGTGGACGACCAGAAGATCTACGACGACTTTCTCGACCCGGAGAACGTCGGTGCCGGCATGGGCGTGGTCCGCGCCTTCGCCGCGTACATGGTCTATCATGAGCTCGCGACGTTCTGGCCGGCGGAGAAACTCGGCATCGTGGTGGGGAAGGATCCGATCCCCTACTATTGCTCGGCGGCGATCGCCTCCGGGCGCGACAGTCTCGAAAAGTTCGCCGTGGTCCTCGCCGAGCAGGACAGCGCCTTCCTGCGCGACGGCGGCAACACCGACATCTATGGCGACCCCGAGATATGGAATCCCTGGTTCGCCGAGTTCCGTGCGCTGCCCGCCGTACCCTTCGACGCGGTGCCGTCCGCCCGCGATCCCGTCGCCGTCTGGCAGAAGAGGGTTCAGGGTTCAGGAAGCAGGGCTCAGGGAGCGGATGCCAAACCTGAACCCCGAAACCCGAACACTGACGCCTTCTTTTTCTATGCGGTCAACCGCGAGCAGTTTCCCGTCCGAATCGAGATCAAGCTGGCGGGAGCCACCCAGGTCGTCAGACTTGGCACCGGCGAGAAACTCGCGTTGAAGGATGGTGTTCTCGCGCTTGACCTCGCGCCGTACGAGTTGCGCTCGTTCCGGACCGAGGCCGGCGCGTCGATCGCGTCGACGTCGACGATTGTCCCCCCGGAGCGGGTCTCGTATGTCAAGAACCGCATCGCGTTCGCGCAGCACCTCGCCGCCGCGCTCGCCGGGGCGCGCCAGGGCGACGCCTCCGCTGCCGACCGCGACGGCTTCGCGCCGCCTGGGACGCCTTCGCCAAGGGATGGCTGTGGCGGGCCAGGACTGCGCTTTCGATGGCTCCCGCTCTGCGCGTGTACGAGAACCTCGCACGGATGCCGGAAGGTCAGGTCGTCACCAAGTTCCCCGGCCTGCTGCAGGAACGCCCCCGCGAGGGACATTGGATACCCAAGCGCCCGGTGATAAAAGCGGACGAACTGGCGAAGCTGGTTCCGGTTGGCTCAAAGGCCGTCCTCAAACCGTCGATCGAAATAAACAAGGAATGGGGCGGCGCGCAGCTGCTGATGGCGGACGCTGGCGCGCTTGAGCTCTCGCTCGACATTCCGGCCGACGGTCCCTATATACTACGGATAGGACATGCCGCGCCATCGTTGGGCGTCACCGTGGCCTCGCTGGACGGGAAAAGCCTGCCCACGCCGTTGGAGACGGCCGCCGCCGGCGCGACGGAGACGTTCGCGTTCCCCGCGCTGCAGCTCAAGGCCGGCAAGGCGACGCTGTTGCTGCGACGCGACGGTCTGTTCGGCGTCTACGCCCTGCAGTTGTTGCCGCGGCTCAAGCCGTTGCCGAATCTGGTCTGGTCGGTCGCCGGTCCGTTCCCGGGATTCTGGGGGACGCACATGGCCGGCCGCACTGACGACGCGGCGGGGCTGCGCAAGAGTTTCGAGACCGTGTACGGACCTGAGGAGAAGGTGGACCTGGCGGCGGTGTACAAAACCGCGGACGGCAGGGAGGTGCGCTGGAAGCAAAAGGCCGACGCCTCCCTCTGCACGCTTGACGACCTTGTGGTCAGCATGCCAATACGGACGGGATCGACGGGTGCCGACATCAACTTCGCCGTCACCTACATCACTTCGGACGTCGACCGCACCGCGCAGTTCCATCTCGGTGTCGACTGGTGGGGCGTGGCGTGGCTGAACGGCGAGCGGCTCACCACCGCCATCGATCCGAAGACCAAGGAGGGCGGCGGCGGTGCGGACTTCACTACTCATTATCCGACCCCCACCGTCCTGAAGTTGAAGAAGGGCGTCAACATCCTGCTGGTGAAAGAGAATGGCGGATCGCTTGGCTCGGCGATGGCGGGATACATCACCGACGATCCGGGGTTGGTTTGCGCGGCGAAATGAGACGAGTGGGAGTGCGTGGTGCGCGAGTTTTGGAAACCGTAGGAGGATGGTGCGATGCATACCAGATCCGGTGGTCGACGGTTCATGCACGATCAGAGGTTCACACTCATCGAGTTGCTGGTGGTCATCGCCATCATCGCGATCCTCGCGTCGCTGCTGCTGCCGGCGTTGAACAACGCACGCGAGTTCGCCAAGCAGACGGACTGCGCCAACAAGCTCAAGCAGATCGGCACCGGACAGTTCATGTACAACAATGACTATGACGCCTACATCGCCGACCGCTCGCCAGTTCCTCTGCCGTATTCGCAGGCGGGGGTTCCGGATTATGTGAAGATCGCCGAGTATCTGGGGTTCGATCCGGCGCAAAGCTGCAAGCCGTGCGATAATAAGCCCGCCGGCAAGTTTTTCGTGTGCCCGAAGAATCCGAAAGGGATTTTCTTCGGCAACGCCCCCTCATGGCCGATGAACGCCCACGCCAGCGACAACTACGACACGCCGACCAAGCCGCTGCGGATCACCCAGTTCAACTGCCCTTCCGCGAAGGTGTACCGGATGGACGGGTGCGACTCGGGGCAGCTCAGGCTGAAATGGACCGAGTTCTACCACAATCCTTCCGGCGGCAACATATCACTCCGGCATGGCGGCAAGGAGATTTACTTCAGCGCCGGCAGCCAGCAGTGGGTGGACGGCAAGACGAACACGATTTTCTTCGATGGCCACGTGCAGGCGCTGACAGACGGATTCTTCCCACAAGTGCAGGACAACACTGCCGCGGGTAAATGGTTGTTCCCCGCGACCGATCCTCCGGCCTTGTGAGCCGAGTTCCATGCTCGCTAAGGCGAGGATATTGAAATAAAGCCGATAACGGGGTATTGGTGAGAGTCGATCGGAGGGGGGCATTGTCCATCTTTGACAGGAAGGATTGGAGGCTCGCATGAAGATCGCGTATGCCAACGGTTTGACGACGATCAGTTTCTTCGACTACCGCGTGGAGGTGGGCAAGGAGCGTTTCGCCCTGTTCGATCCGCGCTCGGGCCATCTGCTGTTCGAGACGAAGAGCGCGCTGCTGTATCGGCCAGAGTTCCATGGTGCGCCGACGGAGTGGCATACGAGCGAGCTCCGCGTCGAGCCCGCGGCCGAGGGCGCGGCCCATGTGACGGCGGTGGGAACGCCATCCAGCGGGACCGCGGGGCCGCTGACCGTCGAGATCCTGTGCTATCCCGACCACATTGAACTATCGGCTTCCGTCTCCACCACCCGGTCGGTCAAGGTCGCGCGCTGGAACCTTCTGGAGCCCGGCACCCATCTCAACCTCTTTCATCTTCACCACTGGAGGAACCGTCACGGCAACACCGCCACCTTCGAGACGCATAATCTGCTCCTTGGCGGAAAAAAAGCTGAGGAGTTGGCGTCGCCGGGCTTCCCGGCGGAGATCGTCGAGCAATGGACGAAAAACACCCGCGTGACCACCTACTCGTATGACTGGCTCCCGCTGGCGCCGTCGCCAAGGCACCGCGGCTTTACCTCTGGCTCGACCACAACGGCGAGGTGTGGGACAGTGTCGACCACTATGTTCGCATGTTGGAGGAGGACAAGGAGATTCCGCGGCGCTCCCTGCGGACGGTTCCCCACTGGTGGCTCCTCCCGGCCTACTGCACGTGGAACGACCAAGGCTACCTCAGTGGCAATTCCGCCTACTACAACTTTCCCGGCGACAGTTTCACCGGCAAGAACCCGGTCGAGGCGTTCGACGCCACCATGCTCTCCCATCTGCTCGACGTCATCGAGCGCGAGAAGTTTCTGTTCGGCAGCGTCATCATCGACGACGGATGGCAGACGACCCGCGGCGACTGGACGCCACATCCGATGAAGTTCCCCAGCCTCCGCGGCCAGATAGACCGTATCCACCATCTGGGGATGAAGGCCATTCTATGGATCGCCCCCTATGACTATCATCTCGGCGCCGAGATCCGCACCAGGACCGAGTGGCTCTGCGGCGGAGGGATCCTCGGCCGTCATGGCATGCCGCTGGTCGACTATTCCCATCCGAAGGTCCAAAGCGACTATCTCAAACCGCTCGTGCGGTATTGGTTCGGCGACGATGCGGACTGTCTGAACGCCGACGGGCTCAAACTCGATTTCATGGCCGACAAAATCCACCCGGTCTTTCCCGTCCACAACCACCGATGGCGCGGCGAGGAGTGCTTCATTCATCATCACATCAAACTCCTGTATGAAATGATGAAGGAGGTCAAACCCGACGCCCAGATGCTCGGCTGCGCGGCGCATCCCCACTTCACTGATTGCCAGGATCTCGTGCGCACGTACGACGTTCCCGCGAGCCAGCGGCAGCACGCCGACCGCGCGGTGATGATCCACCACTTCAATCCCGGCAATCTCGTCGCGCTGGACATGGGAGAGACGAAATCGCTCGCCGACGTCGAGGAGCATTTCGGCATGGCGTTCCGCCACAACCTCCTCTACGAGTGCGGACGGATCGCCCCCGATCCGAAGACCGGCGAGTTCAGCCTCGGCCCCGAGTACGCCATGCTGTTGCGGCGCAAGCTTCCTGCGTGGGGGTAACAATCCGGAGTCTGTCGTCGCATGGCATGACGCATTCCCGATGCGTGCGGCCGAACCGACGGGCCATGAGGCGGGTGCCACAGACTACGATCATCGTATAAATCGCTTTTTTGTTCTTTGCCCCAAGGGGGGCTACGTCTCATAAGCCCAGGGTTGCGCGAAAGCGCTACCCTGGGGTTGCTTGGGGGCTTATTTCAACCCTGACGGGGTTGTGTAACGGTTGTACCCGTGTCATTTTAGACGCAACCCCGGTGGGGTTGAATCACGGATTGACTCTACCCAGGGTAGGCGCGAGGCGCCAACCCTGGGCTTTATTACACAGCCCCCTTGGGGCAGTAAATGCAGATAAACTCCGGCGAGGCCGGATACGTGCGGAACGTTTCAAACAGCTTCACCAGATACCGTATAAGGAGTTTATAGCATGCATGTTCTTCTTCGTGGAAATCGATTCGGCATGTGGCGCGCCGCGGTGGTGCTCTGCTTCCTGGGCGCCGGCGTGGCGGACGGCGGATCCATCAGCTTGAGCAACGAGGGGATCGTCATCGACAAGGGCGCCGATGGCAAACTCGAACTCACCTATCCGGTGTTTGTGGAAGGGGAAAATAAGAACACCAAAATCATCGACACGTCTGTGACGGCGGGAAAGGCGATACTGAAGTACGAGGGCGGCGGTCAGGCGGAGATCGAGATCAAGGGAGACGAGATCCGTTTTGCGTTCTCAAACATTCCGGAACGGTTCGGCAAGTTCACCTGCTCGATGCAGATCAGCAACGAGTGAGAAGCCTGTGAAGCCGCATCTCTTCCAGGGAAATGCGAGCGGGTTCGCCCTGACAAGCCCCGCCGGCGCCACGACCGAGTTCACCGTGCCGGAGTACTCGTTCCAGCAGCTTCAGGACAACCGCGAGTGGGGGTGGAACATCTTCCAATGGCATTTCTGGACGCCGTTCAACAAGGACAATCCGGACTATGTGATTCGGGTGGAAGGAGCGGCCAGTCCGGCCTCGGTCGCCGGGAAGGCGGCATTTATCGTCGACCCGTTCGGGCAGGATGCCAAGGAGCGGTTTGAGGGACGCGTCGGCGGCGAAGAGGAGTTGGTGCGGGATGTCGAGGAGGAGAAGTCGTATTATGAGAGCCTGACGCCCCCGCTCTTCGATCGTTTCGGGGGACTCGCCGACAGCGCTGCGAAGATGGCGCTGGAGAAAACGGGGTTTTTCCATGTGGAGAAGAAGGGTGGCGCATGGGTGCTTGTCGACCCGGACGGCAACGCGTTCTTCCATCTTGGCGTGTGCGCGTTCAGCCCTCACAGCTACACGTACGTCAAAGGGCGTGAGTCGACTTACGAATGGATGCCGCCGCGTGACGGGAAGTTCAAGAGCGCCTGGAACCCGGAGCCATACTGGAATCCCACGTCCGTCTCGTTCCATCTGGCGAACATGATCAGGAAGTATGGCGGCCCGATCAGCCTGGCGGACTTCCAGGACAGGATGATCGAGCGTGTCCGCAAGTGGGGCTTCAATTCCATCGGGGCGTTCTCCGAGGTCGACAAGGCGGTGGTGGCGAAGAGGAGTTTTCCGTATGTGGCCCATCTTCCGTCCGCCTCGGACTGGAACGGCATCCCCGCCATTCCCGGAATCCGCGAGACGTTCGATCCGTTCGACGAGAAGGTGAAAGCCGAGTTTGACAGGCAGTGCGGCAAGCTTGCCGAGAGTGCTGACGATCCGCTGCTTATCGGATATTTCGTGGCGAACGAACCCACGCACGAGGCGGTGCCGC
>JACQXT010000045.1 GCA_016208665.1 Chitinivibrionia bacterium
ATAACATCCTGTAATTATATAAGTTAATTATTTATTCTCCACTGGCACATGACTTGTTTACAGCTGAAGGAAGTAAGCCTTTTCAAAGACGGTTTTTCACTCGAAATTCTGCATGCATGAGATAGATCCTGTGAAAAAAAACGTAACGCACGGACATTAAAAGAAAGGTGATTAAAATGGGAAAGATCATAGGAATTGACCTGGGAACGACGAACTCTTGCGTGGCCGTGATCGAAGGCGGAGAGCCGACGGTCATACCGAACCAGGACGGCGGGAGAACCACGCCGTCCGTCGTGGCCTTCACGAAAGAAAATGAAAAACTGGTGGGCCAGCTTGCCAAGCGGCAGGCGATCACCAATCCGGAAAACACCGTCTCGTCCATCAAACGTTTCATGGGGCGGGGATACGGCGAGTGTACGCAGGAGCTCAAGACCATCCACTTCAAGGTGTCTCCCGCGGAATCCGGCGACGTGCGCGTGAGACTACAAGACAAGGAATACTCGCCGCCCGAGATTTCCGCGATGATCCTCACGTATCTCAAACAGGCCGCCGAATCGTACCTGGGGGAAAAGGTGATCGACGCGGTCATCACGGTGCCGGCATATTTCAACGACAGCCAGCGCCAGGCGACGAAGGACGCCGGGAAGATCGCGGGATTGAACGTCAAGCGGATCATCAACGAACCGACGGCGGCATCCCTGGCGTACGGGCTCGATAAAAAGAAGGATCAGACCATCGCGGTATTCGACCTCGGCGGCGGCACGTTCGATATTTCGATACTGGAGCTCGGCGAGGGCGTCTTCGAAGTCAAAGCCACGAACGGCGACACGCACCTCGGCGGAGACGATTTCGACCAGAAGGTGATCCAGTACCTCGTCGCCGAATTCAAGAAGGAACAGGGCATCGATCTCTCGAAGGACGCTATTGCCATGCAGCGGCTGAAAGAAGCCGCCGAGCGGGCCAAATGCGACCTGTCGAGCACGCTGCAGACCGACATCAACCTGCCGTTCATCACGGCCGACAGCTCCGGCCCGAAACATTTCAACAGCAAGCTCACGCGTGCGAAGCTCGAGCAGTTGGTCGAGGACCTGGTCGAAAGGACGGTCGGGCCCTGCCTGCAGGCGCTCAAGGACGCCGGCACGAAGCCCGAGGATATCGACGAGGTGATTCTCGTCGGCGGTTCGACCCGCATGCCGATGGTGCAGGAAAAGGTGCGGACGCTCTTCGGCAAAGAGCCGCACAAGGGCATCAACCCGGACGAAGTTGTCGCCGTCGGCGCGGCCATTCAGGGCGGCGTCTTGAAGGGCGACGTGACCGACGTGCTCCTGCTGGACGTCACGCCCCTTTCGCTCGGCATCGAGACGCTGGGCAGCGTGAGCACGAAGCTCATCACGCGGAACACGACCATACCGACGCGGAAGACGGAGATCTTCTCGACCGCCGCGGACGGGCAAAGCGCAGTCGATATCCACGTGCTCCAGGGCGAGCGCGAGATGGCGATCGACAACAAGACGATCGGCCGGTTCCAGCTCGCGGGTCTTCCGCCGGCGCCCCGCGGTATTCCTCAGATCGAAGTGACGTTCGATATCGACGCGGACGGCATCTTGAACGTATCGGCGAAGGACAAGGGAACGGGCAAGGAACAAAAGATCGTGATCAAGGCGTCGAGCGGACTCAGCGAGACTGAGATCGACCGGATGGTCAAGGACGCCGAACGCCTGCGCGACGAGGACAAGAAGAAACGCGCCCTCGTGGACGCGCGCAACGAGGCGGACGCCATGATCTACCAGACGGAGAAGCAGATGAAGGAATTCCAGGACAAGATGGATCCCGGCGACAAGAAGCGTCTGGAAGACGGCATCGAGCGCATCAAGAGCGCCCTCAAGTCGGACAGCACGGAAGAGATCAAGAGCGCGACGGAGAGCTTGAATCAAACCTGGCAAGCGGCGGGGCAGAAGATGTATCAGAGCGCGTCGGGCTCGCAGGGAGCCGCAGGCGCGGGCCAGGGCTCCGCGGGCGGATCGGCCGGCCCGCAAGCGGAATCGAAAGGGCCCGAAGACGGCGAGAAGGTCGTCGATGCCGATTACGAGATCCTCGACGACGAGAAGAAATGATCTCGCGAAGCCGAACGTAGCAGGCGCGGGGGAAGACAAGACGGCAGGTCTCCGACTCCGAGTCCTCGCGGCCTGCTTGATGGGCATTGTCAGAGCGAGGAGGATATGGGGCCGGCACGCTGCGGAGTCGCCGTCGACCTGCCGTCCTGCCACCCCCGCGCGAACGGTCCATTCCTCGCCCAAGCGCTGTCGCTTGTTCTCAGCGGGCTTTTATCCTTGACCGCTCGACCCTGACACGCTACGATATTTCAAAAGAACATCTTGGACGTGGGCGATTAGCTCAGCTGGTTAGAGTGCCTGCTCGACACGCAGGAGGCCACTGGTTCAAGTCCAGTATCGCCCACCATTTCATTTCAATGAGCTTCGCACGGCATCGCAGCCGAGCCGCGCCTGTATGAGTGTACTCCCATGACCGCAATTATTCTTCCTGACGGCAGCCGCAAGACCTTTTCCGGCGACAGCGTTGCCGTCGCCGAGGCGGTGCAATCTCTCGGCGAACGGTGGCGGAGAGAGGCGGTCGCCGTTGCTTACAGCGGCCGCATCTTCGACCTTCATCAGAGCATATCGGGCGAGGGCGAATTCAGAGTGCTCCGCGACACGGATCCCGAGAGCTTGAACGTCCTCAGGCACACCTCGTCGCATCTCCTGGCCTACGCAGTGACGAGTCTGTTCCCGGAAGCGAAGGTCGGCATCGGCCCGCCTATCGAAGATGGATTCTACTACGATTTCGACGTTCCGCGGCCGTTCACACCGGGTTCAAGGTGCTCTCCGCGGCGGGAGCCTATTGGCGGGGCGACGCAGCGAACCCGATGCTGCAGCGCATCTACGCCACTTCGTATTTCAAGAAGAAGGATTTGGACGAGCATCTCATGCGTCTCGAAGAGGCCGAAAAACGAGACCACCGCAAGCTCGGAAAGGCGCTCGATCTCTTCGAAGTGCACGAAGACGCCGGCGGCGGCCTGGTCTTCTGGAACCCCCGCGGCGCTGCGCTGAGGAACGTCATCGAGCAATACTGGAAGGAAGAGCACAAGAAGCGCGGGTACGAGCTCATCTATACGCCCCACATCGCCCGCGCGGAGCTGTGGCAGACATCGGGACATTTCGACTATTACCGGGAAAACATGTACACCATGAAGATAGAGGGGCAGGAATTCGTTCTCAAGCCGATGAACTGCCCGGGCCACATCCTGGTCTTCAAGCGCAGGCTCTACAGCTACCGCGATCTGCCGGTTCGCTTCGCGGAGATGGGCACCGTATACCGGAGGGAGCTCTCGGGAACCCTGCACGGCCTCCTCCGCGTCCGGGGATTCACGCAGGACGACGCGCATATTTTCTGCACGCCCGAGCAGATCGACGACGAGGTCGACAAGACGCTCGCCTTCGCCATACACATGCTGCAGACGCTCGGGTTCGAAACGATGAAAATCGAGCTCAGCGTGCGCGACCCGAAGCAGGCAGGGAAATACGCCGGCAGCCCGGAGGAATGGGACATGGCCGAGCGGGCTCTCGAGGAATCCATTCGGCGAAGCGGGCGGGAGTATAAGAAGATGGAGGGGGAGGCCGTATTTTACGGCCCCAAGATAGATATTAAAGTAATCGACGCCATCGGACGCGCGTGGCAGCTCTCGACGGTTCAATTCGATTTCAACCTGCCCAAGCGGTTCAACGTGACGTACGTGGCCAAGGGGGGCGAACGCAGGCAGGTCTTCATGGTGCACCGGGCGCTCCTGGGATCCCTCGAGCGGTTTGCCGGCATACTGACCGAGCACTACGCAGGTGCCTTTCCCTCGTGGCTCGCTCCGGTGCAGTGCCTCGTCCTGCCCGTGAGCGACGGGCACATCTCCTTCGCGAGGGCCCTCCTGGCGCGGCTGGCCGAGGCGGGTATCCGCGCCGAAATGGACGCGCGGGAGGAGAAGATCGGGTACCGTATCCGGGACGCCGAGATGCAGAAGATCCCCTACATGCTCGTTGTGGGCGACCGGGAAGCCGACCAGGACTCCGTGGCGGTCCGGGCGCACGGCAAAGGGGACCAGGGAACGAAAACAATTTCGGATTTTGTGCGGGAACTAGTTGACGAAATCGCCGCACGACGTTACTATATGCAAAACAAGTAGGGTATGGCCCTCACCTGCCGTCACACGCGGGCGGTTGGAGCCGGGCGCAGCGAGCGCTCGAACGAAACCCCGCAATACTCCGATGCCCAAAGGGCCGGAGCAGAAGATAGGTAAGGTTATCTGTTTACCGGGTTCATCATCGGTATGAACGGATGCCTGCCGTCCGTTCTTTTTTTTTGGCTTTTTCAGGAGGTAAGAGAACCATTAGCAGGGACATGCGTATTCGGGTCAACAGAATGATACGGGTACCCGAGGTCCGGGTCGTCGATAACGAAGGAAATCAGCTCGGCGTCATGCCGACGCAGCAGGCCCTGAGCCTGGCCGACGAACAGGGATACGATCTCGTCGAAATCTCTCCGACGTCGCGCCCTCCGGTTTGCCGGATCATGGATTTCGGGAAGTACAAGTACGAGACGAACAAGCGCCTGAAGCAGTCGAAAAAGAAACAGCATGTCATCCAGGTAAAAGAGATCAAGCTGCGGCCGAAGACGGAAGAGCATGATTAT